>CAZBZH010000433.1:0-4310 GCA_964496265.1 uncultured Acidobacteriota bacterium
CCGGAAGGCGGGCGCCTGGGGCGGGGCGGCGGGCACGAGCGCGTTCGCGGGCTTGGGGTCGCGATGGATCGCGCCGTGACGGTGCGCGTGTTCGGCGGCGTCGCAGACGGCGAGGAACAGCTCCAGCCGCGCTTCCACCCCGAGGGATTCCGCCGAGCAGTGCCCGGTCAGTGACTTGCCCCCGACATACTCCATCACCAGGTAGGGCCAGCCGCCGGAGGTCATCCCGCCGTCCAGCACCCGGGCGATGTTCGGATGCTCCAGCGACGCCAGGATCTGCCGCTCGGCCAGGAAGCGCTGCTCGTACTCGCTACGGTTGCCGCCCGGGTGGCGCATCAGCTTGACGGCAACCTGCTTGTCGAACTGGCCGTCGGTGCGCTCGGCCAGGTAGACCACGCTCATGCCCCCGTGCCCGATCTCGCGAAGCAGCTTCCAGGGGCCCAGGGTCTCGCCGGCACTGACCGGGGCAGGGGAGCTGACCGGCCGGTCCATCGCCGGCGCGGCGAAGTCGGCGGCGGGGTCGTCGAGGAAAGCGGGCGCGGCGGCGTCGGCCTCGAGCAGGCTCTCGACCTCGGCGCGCAGGTCGCCATCGTCGCCGCACAGTGCGTCGAGCCTGGCCGGCCACTCGGCGGCCGGCAGCTCGATCACCTCGTCGAAGATGCGCTGCACCGCGGCGAACCGCTCCCGCGCGTCACTCATCCGCTCCTCCTGGGCGATCGCTCACCCGGGCGACACCGGTTCGCGCGTTGCCAACCGGTGGAACGGATTCTAGCCACGAAAGCGGCAACCCGGCGGGCCAATCAAGAACTGCCCGAGGGGCTAGCCCAGGGCGATCTCCGTCAGTAGCTGGCAGCCGTCCAGATATTCCCGGATCTCGACGTACTCGTCGACGGTGTGGGCGGCGTGCTGGCCGGCGCCCAGGGTCACCGTCGGCACTCCCTTGCTGTTGAGATAGCTGGCGTCGATGCCGCCGTCGGCGATCAGCGTCGAGACCGGCAGGCCCAGGCGCTTGGCTGCCGCCGCCGCGAACTTGACCGGCGGGGCGTTCTTCGACATGCGGAAGGCGTCGTAGTCCCGTTCGCTGCGGAACTCGATCTTGCCGCTCTTGCCCTTGTGGTTACGCACGCTCTTGGCCGCCCGCTGGAACGCCTTCTCGTACTCCTTGGTGATCCTGCCCAGGAACGCCTTGTTGTGGCTGCGCGACTCACCCTTGATGAAGATGTGGTCGGTGACCTGGTTGGTCGCCTCACCCCCCTGGATCGTGCCGATGTTCGAGGCCCCGCCGCGGCCGACGGTGATCTTGCCGAAGTAGCCCCGTTCGGCCACGTCGGCGATGGCGCGGCTGGCAATCAAAGTCGCGGAGACCCCGTGGTCCGGATGCACCCCGGCATGAGACGAGATCCCGCGGACGTCCACCTCCCAGCGGTCGGCACCGATGGCACCGATCACGATCTGCGCGGGGATGTCGCTGTCGACGTTGAAGCCCATCACCGGGTTGCCCAGGTCCTTGACGTTGACGTGGAGCGCACCGAACAGGCCGTTCTCCTCGCCGACGGTGCAGAGCAGGGTGATCGGCGGGTGGGGCAGGTCGCAGGCCGCCAGGGTTTCGGCCAACGCCAGCAGCGCGCCGATCGAGGTGCGGTTGTCACCGCCCAGCGCGGTGTTGCCCTTGGAGACAATACGCTTGCCCTTGCGTAGCGGCACCGCGCCCTTGCACAGCGGCACCGTGTCCATGTGGCCCATGAACAGCAGGCGCGGGTCCTTCTTCTTGGAGCCGCGGCCGGGCAGCTTGGCGATCAGGTTCCCGATCTCGAAGCCGCGGCCGATCTTCTTGTGGGCCTTGTCGTTCTTGATCCCGCTCTTGGGGTAACCCGCCTTGATCAGGGCGTTGCGCACGTACTCGGAGACCTTGCCCTCGCCGCCGCTGGGGCCGGGCAGGGCCAGGAGCTTCATCAGATGATCGAGGGCGCGCTTTTCGTCGATGGCTTGAATGGCGGGCATGTTTTCCTCTTACCAACCGAGCACGGTGGCGAAGATCAGGGGGGCGACGATGGTCGCGTCGGATTCGATCACGAACTTGGGGGTCTTGGCCGAGAGCTTGCCCCAGGTGATCTTCTCGTTGGGCACGGCGCCGGAGTAGGAGCCGTAGCTGGTGGTCGAGTCGCTGATCTGACAGAAGTAGCCCCACAGCGGCACCTCGGTCAGCTTGAGATCCTGGTGCAGCATCGGCACCACGCAGATCGGGAAGTCGCCGGCGATGCCGCCGCCGATCTGGAAGAAACCGATAGAACTCTTCGGAGCCGTTTCCTGGTACCAGGTGGCCAACTCGACCATCGCCTCAACGCCGCTCTTGACGATCTGCAGGTTGGAGTACTTCCCCTGCATGAAGCGGGCGGCGTAGATGTTGCCGAGAGTCGAGTCCTCCCAGCCCGGCACGAACATCGGCAGGTTCTTCTTGGCCGCTTCCATCATCCAGCTATCGGCGGGATCGATCTGGAAGAACGGCTCCAGCTCCGGGTTGAGGATCACCTTGTAGAGGAACTCGTGGGGAAAACCCCGCTCCCCCTTCTTGTCCGCCGCGACCCACTCCGCCTCGACGAAGTGTTCGATGCGGCGCATCGCCTCTTCCTCGGGGATGCAGGTGTCGGTCACCCGGTTGAGCTGCCGCTCGAGCAGCGCCTCCTCGTCCTCGGCGGAGAGCTCCCGGTAGTGAGGGATGCGCTCGTAGTGATCGTGGGCGACCAGGTTGAACAGGTCCTCTTCCAGGTTGGCGCCGGTGCAGGTGATGGCGTGGACCTTGTCCTGGCGGATCATCTCCGCCAGCGACAGCCCCAACTCGCCGGTGCTCATGGCGCCGGCCAGGGTGACCATCATCTTCCCGCCCTGCTCCAGGTGGGCGACGTAGGCGTCGGCGGCGTCGCTCAGGGTCGCCGCGTTGAAGTGACGGTAGTGGTGACGGATGAAACGGCGAATCGAGCCGTCGGATTGGTATCGAGTCATAGCCGTCGCATGGTACTGCGGCGGGAGGCCACCAGTCTAGATGGGCGACCGTCTGGTCATGGTTGCCGCGGAGGCCGGCGGGTCAGGAGATCTGGTCCTCGACGATGGCGCCGGCCAGGCGGATCAGGCTCAAAGGCGCCGAGCCCTCGGCCTTGTTGTTGGCGATCACGAACAGCGGCCGCTTCTCGGCGACGGCCGTCTTGGCCAGGCCGACCACCGCGCTGCGGGTCGCAGCATCCTCGTCCACCAGCCGGTTGAACGGCTGGTAGCGGTTCTTGGCCTGCTGGTAGGCGTAGCGCGGGTAGAGCATCCAGCGGACCACCACCGCGTCGCCCGCCAGCGCCCCCTCGATCTCGCTCTGCATCCGCACCGGCGGCATGCTCGGGTGGGCGTTGAGGCAGTGCACGGCGCCCTTGTCCTTGAGGGCGTCCAGGTAGTTGCGGTTCAGCAGCGACGGGTTGCGCAGCTCGACGGCATAGCGCCCCTCGGAGGGTAGCCCGTCGAGGAAGGAATGCAGCCGCTCGGCCAGCGAGTCCGGCCCGCCCACCTCCTTGGCGTCCAGGGGCGTGAACTGGAACAGCAACACCCCGGCCTTCTCGCCAAGCCCCTCGAGGTACGGCCCGACCACCTCATCGGAGGCGTAGCGCGGGTTGAGGAACAGTTCGTTCTTCTCGCCGACCGCCTTGGCGTAGCGGGGCTGATCGGGAAAGCGGGGCAGGGTACAGACGTCGTGAGCCTTGACCAGGAAGCGGAAGTCGTCGGGCACCTGGTCGGCGTAGTTGCGGAAGGCGTCGGCGTCGATCGGCGCGTAGTAGGTGCGGTCGACCCCGACGCTACGCAGCAGCGGATGGGAGGCGTAGGCCCGCAGCCCCTCGCGGGCCAGCTTGGCCGTGGAGAAACCGTCGGCGTAGACGATGCCCTGCCAGCCGGGGAACGACCAGGAGGAGGTTCCCAGGTAGATCTGTGGCGGCAGCTTGCCGGCCACGGCGCGCACGTCCTTGGACGGGATCGCCGGCTCGACATGCTTGCGGCGCGGGTTCGCCGGACGGATGTCCTCGAACAGGCCGAGCTGCCGGGGCGAGGACATCTCTCAGTGGCCCTCGCCGCCGTGGGGCGAGTCACCGCTCTCGGTGGAGCCGCTGTTGTCGCCGGCTGCGTCGCTGCTCGGAAGCGCGAGCTCGGTGCCCTCGGGCAGCATCTCGATCTTGCGAATCCGGCTGTCGAAGCCGGCGTTGAGGTACTCGAACTGGATCAGGCTTCCGGCGGGGAAGCGCTCGACGTCGGCCGGATCCTCCAGCGGGAAATCCATG
>CAZBZH010000434.1:0-4306 GCA_964496265.1 uncultured Acidobacteriota bacterium
AGAGGCAGCATCGCGAGCGCCACAACGTCTCGATATTGGGAGATCAAGAACCATGTCTGGAGATGGGAATCAGCTGGTCGCGAAGGTGTTCACGCAAATCGGTCAGGATCCGGCCTACCTCAGCCGCCTCAAGGAGACTCCGAAGAAGGCGCTGGAGGAGATCGACGTCAGCGTGCCCGATGACGTGGAAGCCAACGTGTTCCAGGAAGACGACGCCAATTTCTATCTGATGCTTCCGTCACCTTCGGCAGCGGCGGATCTGCCGGAGCCCTCTTCGGAGGACTCGACCGAGATGAATCCCCAGAGTCAGCGTATGCCGAATCTGGAGGTTCAGTTGATGAAAGAAGCCCAGGCTGACAGCGCCTTTGCCGCGCGCCTGGCCAGCGAGCCCAAGGCTGTCCTGGCGGAGAAGGGCGTTGCCATCCCCGACGAGATCAAGCTTACCGTGCTCACGGCTCAGGAGAAGCAGATCAACATCGTGCTGCCCAATTTCGGGATTCCTGAAGTCGGAGAAGCCACCGAGCTTTCTGACGAAGAACTGGAAGCCGTGGCGGGTGGTGCAATCCAGAACTCTCAGAACAGCGGCTGGACGGGTTGCGCTTCGGGTCGAAAAGGTTGCGTGGCCTCGAATGGTTGTGCGATCGGGGTCTCGACCGCCGCTGCGGCAGGGATCTTCATCGTCAGCGTGCCGTTCGGTGCGGCCGGTGCGGGGGCTGTTGCCGGGACGGCAGCGGCCGCAGGTTGCACGGGCTCGTCGCTGGCCGGTTAATCGGTAGGGCTGTCGACAGAAAGACTCTCCAGAACTATTGGTGGCCCATGGTTTCCATGGGTCACCGATAGTTCTTGTTCTCCCTGCAGGATCGTGTTCCATGCCAAGCTCGGATGTCATCAACTTCTTCGATGCGGTTGTTGCTGGCAAGATCGATATCGAAGCCAATCAGCAATCCTGTACCCAGTCTCCCGAGACTCTCGTTCGCCTCGCCGCACACTTCGGCTATCCCTTCACGGTTGAAGAGCTCCAGGCGGAGGTGGATCAACATCTGAAGAAGCCGCATGTCTTGAGGCTCTTTGCCCAGGCCCACCAGGATCCGAGCCTGGAAGCCCTCCTCAAGTCGGCCACCCACCCCGAGACTCTCGACCTGGCTCTCCAGTCCTGCGGACACCAATTGACCAAGGATGAGCTGCATGCGGTGATCTATGCCTGCTGCCACTGCACTCAGGGACTGTTTTGCCAGTGCCGTGCCGGCGGTGTCGGGCAACAGGCCTATGAGAGCTCCGGATCTCTACCCCAGGAGCCCGTGGAATGTCCGACGCTGGAGGAAGAGAAGCCCCTGACGCCGGATCAGATCGATCACTTTCGACAGCAAGGACATGTCCGCGTGTCCGGGGCGTTGAGCCAAGCTGAGGCGAACATCTATCGCCCCGCTTTGCTGCAGGCGGTCCATCGATTGGACCGGGAACGCCAGGAAATGGAACAGACGGTGGGCGGACAATCCCGCGGCTGGATGTTCGTGGACAACGTGTGGCGGCATGACCCGGCCGCGGAGACGTTTGTGCTGGCCAAGCGCTTCGGCAAACTGGCTGCGGACTTGCTGGGGGTCGATGTCGTTCGGCTGTTCCGGGATCAGTCCTACTTCAAGAAGCCGGGAGGGGGGAATACGCCCTGGCATCAGGACGCGTACTTCATGCCCCTGGACACGGAGCAGGTGATCACGATGTGGTTGGCCCTGAGTCCCGTGTCGAAGGAGATGGCGCCGATGTGGTTCGTCAGCCAGTCCCACAAGCAGGGCTATCTGGGCACGTCGACTCCTGAGCAACTCTCCATGAACGCATTCCACAAGGCCATGGAGTATCGCGGCATGCCGGTCATGACCTACGGAGCTCTGGACGCAGGGGACGCCACATTCCATTCGGGTTGGACCCTCCACAGCTCTCGGTCCAATACGAGCGATCGCACTCGTGAAGCCATGGTGATCGTCTACTATGCCGACGGCGCCAAGGTCCACATGCCCGATCCCGGCGAACGGAAGTTTCCCCAGGAGGAGCACGCGGCAGAGATTCGCCAGACCAATCTGGAGAACTGTCTGCCAGGACTGAAGCCCGGGGATCTGGCTGTTACGGACATGAACCCGATCGTCTACCAGCGTTCCAGCAAGAACTAGGCATCCGTGGGTTCCACGCCTTATTCCCTGGAACAGTCCCTGGCGGTCGATCATCCTTTTCTCGAGACTCTGATCCCGCCGAACTCCCTGGAGATCATCCAGAGAGTCGCCCGCAATTTCCCCAACGGCATGAGCAGCACCTACGGATTCGAGGCGCGGCTCATGCCCCCCAGCGAGACCGTCGATTTTGCGCTGCTGTTGATGCCCCAAGGGCGCGACCTGCTGCTCGACAAGTCCCCGCTGCCTCCGTCTGTCTCGGATCATTCTGCCTGGCAACAGATCCTTTCCCTGTGTCGCCATTGGGCGGACCCCGCTACGGGTTGCGATCGCTGGCTCGATCACCTCTGGCTGGAGTTCGACAGCAGCAGCGATGCGGAGCCGCCCGTACCGGGACTGTTCCTGGGATTCGACTACGACAAGGGACAGCAGTTTCTCGAGGATCGCGCGACCTGGATGCTCGAAGACGTGCTGCCGTGCCTGATGGCAGGCCGCGCGTCTCTTGAAGCACCGCTCTCGAACGCCCTACGCAGCGCGCTGGAGTCCTTGCCCCCGGCCATCACGATTTTCCAGATGGGGATGATGCTGGGGCGGGATCTGCAGGCGGTCCGGCTCTGTTTCCTCGGGCACTCGACTCTGTTGCTGGAGTACCTCGAGAGTCTGGGCTGGACCGGGTCCGTTGACGTTCTTCAGCAGCGAATCGACAGCCTGATTCCGCACGTCGACGACATCCTCCTGTCGGTCGACCTGGGAGAGCGCCTCTACCCCCGTATCGGCCTGGAGGGTGTCTTTCACAGTCGCTATCTTCCTTGCGTCAACGGACGCTGGGAGCAGCTGCTCAACTATCTCGTCGCCGAACAGCTCTGCTCGACCGAGCAGCGGGATACCTTGCTGGCGTATCCGGGCTACCAGCGGGTTCGAGACCTGTACAGTCGCATCTATCTGCGAGGCTTGAATCACATCAAGCTGACCTACCAGAACGACGCCCTGGTCAGCACCAAGATCTACTTCGGTGTGATGCACCAGCCTGCCAATCAGGCCATCCCGCAGCCGGCCGGTGCGGCATCCTCACCGCAGGCGAGCCGACCGGACGAGGGCCCGCCCCGTGGCGAAGAGATTCAGCAGGGGAATCGGAGCCAAGCCCGAGGGATCGACTTCCTTCTCAGCCAGCAGCAGCCCTCCGGCTGGTGGCAGGACTTTTGCCTCCAGCCCGGAGCGAGCGACGCCTGGGTCACCGGCTACGTCGGAACCCTGCTTGCCGATCTGGACGATGGGCGAGTGTCGGAGGCTCTGCAGCGCGCATGGACCCGCTTGCAAGAGCGCTCTCACCAACGAGAGGCGGGGTGGGGCTACAACGCGCGGCCGCCGGCGGATGCAGACAGCACCGGCTGGGTCTTGCAGCTCGCTCAGGCTGTCGGAGCGTACGATTCTCCGGAAGCCACGGTGGCCCGGCAGTTCCTCTGGCGCCATCTGAGATCGACAGGGGGCATGACGACCTATGCCGAGGAAGCCCCGATCCGAGCGTTCATTCAGGCTTCGGAAACCCAGTCGCTGGAGGGATGGTGTCAGGCTCATACCTGCGTGAGCGCCGCCATCGCCGGCTTGCCGGAATATCGTCCTCGACTCCTGGACTACTTGCGCGAGACCCAGGCCGCGGATGGAAGCTGGCCGGGCTACTGGTGGGAAGATCCGGAGTACGGCACCGCCCTCGCGGCGGGCGCCTTGATCGCAAGCCAGCAGCCGGAAGACACCTCACGGAGCGCCCGCGCTGTGCGGTGGATGTCCGAACGATTCAATGTCAAGGGCTACATTCCGACTCGCAACCATCCTCAGGGGTCGCCCTTTGCAACCGCTTGGGGCCTGTACCTGCTGTCTCGAGCTCGGCACGCCGAGGTTCGCCAGACCGGAACTTCTTCAACGGAGATCCATTCACTTATCCAGCGGGGAGTCGCGTGGCTTGAAGGCCAGCAGCAACCCAACGGCTCCTGGCTGAGCTCGGCCCGCCTGCGAGTTCCCCTTCCGCAGGATCTCGACCCGGACCAGACCACGATCTGGACCTACCACGGGCAGGTTCAGGGCAGCATCAATCTGGACTGCGATCACGTTTTCACCACCGCCATCGTTCTGAATGCGCTGCACCACGCGAG
>CAZBZH010000435.1:0-4304 GCA_964496265.1 uncultured Acidobacteriota bacterium
GGTCTGGATGTACTCCTGAACACCCGATCCGACGTTTGAGAAGCGGCCGACGGCGCTGATGATGCCCGCGGTCACGGTGTTTCGCAGCTCTTCGGCCAGCGGCGACCCGAGCGCCATCACCCACTGCCCCACCCTGAGTTCTCCCGATCTGCCGAGAGCGACGACCGGCAGGTCCTCTGCCTCGATCTTGAGCACGGCGAGGTCGCTGTAGCGGTCCTCGCCGACCACCTCCGCTTCGAGGCGCCGCCCATCGAACAGCTGTACCTCGATGGCGTCCGCGTCGGAGATCACATGCTGGTTGGTCACGATGTAGCCGTCCGCTCTCAACAGCACTCCGGAACCGAGACCGCGCTGCCGGTACTCCCTCGGCTGGAAGCGCGGATCACGACGCGGCTCGCGAGGGTCTCCGGGGCCACGAAAGAAATATTCAAAGGGGGTTCCCTGAAAGGGGTTGGCCGACTGTGCCGGCAGGACCCTCTCACTGCGGATCTGGACCACGCTGGGATTGACCGCTTCCGCCACGCCTGCGAAGGCCTGTTCGAGCTCGATCACCGCTGAAGACAGGTTGAGCGTCTTCCCAAGACCGCGATCGGCGCCCAGCTTCGAGGGTTCTCCCTGAGCCTCCCGTGACGCGGTGGCGGCGACCAGCGCCAGGAAAATAAAGGGAAGGAGGGCGCCTGCGACGAGCAGCAGCCTGGCCTTGCGGCGCAGCGAGGGATGGACGGACCGGTTCATGTCGATCTCTCCTTCAATGCAGCACAGGATGTAGACATCGGCGGCCTGAGCGACCAGGACGTGCCGGTCGCGGCCGGCGGACGCCGGGGAGGAAACGCCCCGGCCCACGTCCGTTAGAATCGCGATTGCGGGGTGTCAAGGATGGGACGCTGGTCGGGTCGTGGGGGCGACCGGGGTACGGCCTCGACACGCGGATAAAATCGCGAGGAGGCCGGCCCACCGGGACTGAAGGCTGAAGTTGGTCGGGGAGAGAGGATTTGAACCTCCGACCCCCTGCACCCGAAGCAGGTGCGCTACCAGGCTGCGCTACTCCCCGACCTGTTGCCTTTGCCGCGTGAGCGGATAAGCCGCGCGATGTTAACAGAGCCCCCGGGGCGCTGCAACGATCCGGCCCCGATTCCGGCTCCCGGGCCTGCGCTGGCCCGGCCCCCTAACCTGCCTCAGTGCAGGAACTTGAGGGCGTAGAAACCGAGAGCCAACAGCACCACGAAGGCCAGGGTCAGGATCCCGAGGTATTTCTCGATCCAGGGCTGGATCCTGGGTCCGAAACGGGAGACCAGGCCCCCCACCAGGAAGAAGCGGGCGCTGCGGGAGAGCGCCGAGGCGACGAAGAAGATCAGCAGGTTGATCTTGGCCACGCCGGCGGCGATGGTGATGATCTTGTAGGGCAGCGGCGTGAAGCCGGCGGTGAACACCACCCAGAAGTTCCACTTGTCGTAGAGGGCGGCGACCTTGTCGAACTTCTCCGCCGAGAACATCGGGACGTACTCGAAGAAGAAGCCGGAAACGGCGCTCCACAGGCCCCAGCCGATGGCGTAGCCGATCAGGCCGCCGAGCACCGAGCCGATCGAACACCAGAAGGCGTAGCGCATCCAGTTCTTCGGCTTGGCCACGGTCATCGACAGCAGCAGCACGTCGGGCGGGATGGGGAAGAACGAGGACTCGGCCATGGACAGCAGGAACAGCGCCGGGGTGGCGTGCTTGTGTCCCGACCAGTGCAGCACCCAGTCGTAGAGGCGGTAGTGCAGGCCGCGCAGGCCCGTGGGTCGCTGGAACGTCTCGGTCTGTTGGCTCATCGGCTCCATCCGAACTTGCCCGTCAGGGGAACGAACCGGCAGGGTCCGTGGTCCTCGGTGACGTTGCCCGACTCGCGCTTGATCACGCGGACGAGCTTCTGGTTGCGCTGGGCCGAGGGGCGTTCGTCGGCCAGCGGCACGATCAGCTTGCCCCCTTCCTCGAGCTGGTCGATCAGGGGCGTCGGAATCTCGGGCGCCGCGGCGGCGACGATCACCGCCTTGTAGGGGGCGAATTCGCTCCAACCGTAGCCACCGTCGAATATCTTGAAATGTACGTTCTCGATCCCCAGGGCGCGAACGTTTCCTCGCGCCTTCTGCGATAACGAAACGATGCGTTCGACCGAGTACACCTGCTCGAAGAGTCTGGAAAGTACCGACGCGTGGTAGCCGGAACCGGTTCCGATTTCAAGAACGCGACCGCCAAAGTCCGGACCGGCCAGTTCGCACATCCGCGCGACGATCCAGGGCTGGGAAATGGTCTGCTGTTCCCCGATCGGCAGCGACGCGTCGCTGTAGGCCTGGGCCCGCAGCCCCTCCTCGACGAAGGGCTCCCGGGGCACGCTGCGCATGGCGGCCAGGACCTTCTCGTCCTTGATGCCGCGGGCGCCCAGTTGCTGGGCCAGCCGCTGCAGCTTGATGCGGTCTCCGGTGGCGCGGGTGTTCATGGGAGGGGCAGCTCCCAGTCGCCCAGCGGCTCCAGGCCGCGGGTGTCGGTCATGTTGGCGTCGAGCGGGGTGACCGAGATGTACCCCTCGTCGATGGCGGCGTGGTCGCCGTCGGGCTCCCCTGCCGGCGTCATGTCCGCGCCGGCGATCCAGTAGTACGGCCGGCCCGAGGGATCCAGCCGTTCGACCACCGCGGCCCGGTAGGTGCGGGTCCCCTGGCGGGTGATGCGCACTCCCCTGGCCTCGGCCCGGGGCAGATTCACGTTGAGCAGCTGCCCCGCGGGCAGGCCGTGCTGCAGCACCCGCCGGGCCACGGTCACGGCGAAGCGGGCGGCGGGCCGGTAGTCGGCGACGTTGCCGTCGTCGTCGGTCGCCACGGAGACCGCGATCGAGGGGATGCCCAGCAGGGTTCCCTCGAGGGCTCCGGCGACGGTCCCCGAGTAGGTCACGTCATCGCCGACGTTGAGACCCCGGTTGATCCCCGAGACCACCAGGGTCGGCTTCCGCGGCGTCAGGTTGAACACGCCCAGGTGCACGCAGTCGGTGGGGGTGCCGTCGATGCGGAAACGGCCGGGCCCGGCGTCGTGGACCCGCAGGGGCTGGGACAGGGTCAGGGCGTGGCCCGCCCCGCTGCGCTCCCGGTCGGGCGCGGCGACGATCACCTGCCCGAGGGTGGACAGAGCTTCGGCCAGCGCCGCGATACCCGGCGCTTCGATGCCATCGTCATTGGTTACCAGGATCACCGGACGGTCCGGCTGCGGGGAATCGGGCACGTGTTTCCGCCTCTGTGGCCCGCTAATCTGTCATGCCCCCTCGGGAGCGTCAACCCGTTCGCCGGGGTCCGAATCCGAACCCCCCTCGGACCCGTCGCCCCGGGGAGCCGGCGGCCGCCGGGGAGGCTTCGGCTGGGCCTTGCGCCCCACGTTGAGGGCGGCGGTCCAGGCGAACAGCGCCAGCGGCAGGGTGAACAGCCACTTCTGATAGCTGGGGCCCTGGTAGCGGAAATCGACCACGTGCTCGCCGGGAGGCAGCCGGATCGACATGAAGCCGGGGAAGATCCGGGTGATCTCCGCCTGCTCGGCGTTGACGAAGGCCTTCCAGCGGGGGTGGTAGGTCACCCGCAGGATCAGGTCGGTCGGCTCGTTGACCCGGGCCCGGC
Organism: uncultured Acidobacteriota bacterium; assembly: GCA_964496265.1. GTDB lineage: Bacteria > Acidobacteriota > Polarisedimenticolia > Polarisedimenticolales > Polarisedimenticolaceae > Mor1. The sequence goes on from CAZBZH010000435.1 coordinate 3,636, forward strand.
AACTGAAGATGCCCGAGCGGTGGGTCTGCATCTCGAGCAGCTCCCCCTGGGGCGGGCCGGTGTCCGGCAGCGGTTCGATGCCGTCGGTCATCGCCAGGTAGCGGGCGCTCTCGGGATCGAACTCCATCAGCCACTGCTGGCCGATGTCGTAGACCTCGGTCATCTCGGCGGTCGCGGTGTCGCCGGTAGAGAGCATCTTCGAAGGCAGCGGGTAGACCCGGCCGAAGCCGAAGTAGGTGCTGCCGGGAATCTCGTAGAGGGCGAAGCGGCCCATCCGGGCCCTTGGCACCGCCCACGGCGGGATCGGCTGCCCGGGAGGGGCGACGATCCAGCGGATGCCCCACATCTCGAAGTCCTGCCGCTCGGCGTAGGGCTGCCGCACCATCCACTCGGTGGGATAGGACATGCCGATGAACGGGTAACCGATCATGTCGAAACCGTCCCGCTGCAGCATGGCGTAGACCGGCAGGTCGGCGACGGTGAAGTCCTTGCCCCAGTTGTAGTACATGCCGGCGTAGACCCGGCCCTCGGCCGCCCGCCAGAGGGTCGAGCCCAGGGCGCGGTAGTCTTCGGCCTGATCCAGCGCCTGTTTGCGCTGCTGCACCACCTGCTTGCTCTGCTGGACGAAGGCCACCCGTTTGGCCGCGGGGAAGACGAGCAAGGCGGCCA
>CAZBZH010000436.1:0-3824 GCA_964496265.1 uncultured Acidobacteriota bacterium
CCCGGTCCGAATTCGCCAAGGCCTCCGGGCCCTGCTGCGCCGCCCCGTCCGGGCGCTGCCGCTGCTGTGGGTGCTGCCCATCGCGCTGGCGGCCGGTTTTTCCCTCTGTGCCGCCGAAGAAGCTGCCGGCGACCGGGCCGGTTTTCGCCTGGTCGATCCCCAGGGGGAACCCTACGCCGGGGTCGAGGTGGTGGTGGTCGGCCGCAGCGGAGCGGTTCCCACCGATGCCGACGGCTACTTTTCCCTGATCCCCGAGCCGAAGCCTCCTTTTGAGTTGGCGATCTTCGACTTGCGGGGAGCGCTGGTGGGCAAGCTGCCGGTGCTCGACCTGGACTCCCGGGAGCTGACCCTCGAGCCCGCGCCCCTGACCTCGGTCACCGTGCTGAGCGGCGCCGCCCCCTCGACGATCGCTCCGCCGGCGGCCGCCGCCACGGTCTACTCCGCCGAGCAGGCCAAGGAGCGCCGGCCGGTTCAGCTCTACGAGGCGGTCACCGACCTTCCCGGTGCCGAACGGGTCGGGTCCGGCCCCGCCGCGGTGCCTGTCCTGCGTGGTTTCGATCGCGGCCGCACGCTGATCCTGCTGGACGGCGCCCGGGTTACCGCCGAACGGCGCGCCGGCGCGTCCGGCACCTACCTGAATCCCTTCGCCCTGGAATCGATCGAGATCGTGCGCGGCCCCGGTTCGGTGGCCTACGGCTCCGACGCCCTGGGGGGCATCATCCACGCCCGCACGCCGCGGCCACGGCCCGACGGCTTCGACGGCCGCTACGAGATCTCGGGGGTCTCCGGACTCGAGATGACTACCGCCGCCCTGGAGCTGAATCTGCCGGTGGGGGAGGGGGGCGCGCTGCTGTTCCAGGGGCACAGCCGGGATGCGGACAACTACGAGTCGCCCGCCGGCGTGATTCCGGACTCGGGGACCGAGACCCGGGGTGGTCTGGTGCGCGGGTTGTTTCCGGTCGGCGACGCCCGGATCACCTTCGGACTTCAGGTCGATCGCGGCCGGGACATCGGCAAGCCGGAGCGAGATCCGGGCAACCGCCGGGTGTTCTATCCGATCGAGGATTCGGAGCGCCTTACCATCGGCGCCGAGTTTCGTAACGTCGCCGGATTTCAGACCCTGGATCTCGATGGCTTCGTCGGCCGCTACCGCCTGGTGACCGATACCGAGGTCACCGCGGACACCACGGTGACCACCCGCCGCGCCGACGTCGAGGCCAATGACGCGATGATCCGCGCCGTCGGCACCCGGGCCTGGGGTGAAGGCTTGTTCCGGCTCGGCATCGACATGGTTGCCCGCTTCAACCTCGAGGCGCTGGATCAGCAGTTCGAGCGCTCGGCGGGAAGCACCCAGGTGCTCCAGGACTCCCGCTCCATCGAAGACGCCGAGAAACGGGACTTCGGACTGTTCGCCGAGATCGAACGAGATCTGGCGCCCAAGGTTGCGCTGTCGGCGGGACTGCGGGGGGATCACGTCGAGACCGAGAGTCGCGGCGGCACCTTCGGCGATCGTTCCTCGTCGGAGAGCGCGGCGTCGGGCTACCTGGCGTTCAACTTCGACGTGGCCAGGGACTCCAGCGCCAGCCTGCAGTACGCCCGGGGCTTTCGCGACCCGACCCTGTCCGATCGCTACTTCGCCGGCATCACCGGGCGCGGCCTGATCCTGGGCAACCCGGATCTGGAACCCGAACGGACCCGGCAGTACGACGTCGCCTTCCGCACCCAGCAGGGCAAGGCGCGCTTCGCCGTCTTCGGCTACCACTACACCATCGAGAACCTGGTCGAGCGTTTTCGCCCGGTCAGCGGCGTCAACGAGTTTCTTTTCCGCAACCGGGGCGAGGTCGAACTCCGTGGCGTCGAGGTCGAGTCCGACTTCGTGCTGCCCCGGCAGATCAACCTGCGGGCGACCCTCAACTGGGCCGAGGGGGAGGTGCTCGATGACGGCACACCCGCGGCCAGCGTGCCCGGGCCCGGCGGCAGCCTCTCGATCCGCCAGCGGGTCGGCCGGTTCTGGTGGCGGGCGCACCTGAGCGCCTTCGCCCGGGATGACGAGCCGGGCAACAACGAGATCGAGCGTCCCGGTTTCGCGGTGCTGGACCTGTCGGCGGGGATGCAGTTCTCCGACGCCTTCGAGGCGCGCCTGCTGGTCAAGAACTCCCTGGACAAGGCCTACCCGGACAGCACCGACGAGGTCGCTCCCCTGGCGGTGGGCCGCAATATCGCCCTGGTGGTGGCCGGCAGCTTCTGATCCTCCGGCCACCTCCCGCCGGTTCCTGCGCCGCCCGCCGCGGAAAGTCCCTACAATGGGGCGGTTCGGATTGAGCCGAACCGGGCCGGCGCCGTCAGCCGGCAGGAGAACGCCGTCCCGGACCGATGGTTGATCACTTCGAGATCCTGAGCACCCTCGAGCGGACCGACGACGAGACCGTCTACGAGGCCCGGCGTCGGGAAGACGACCTGCCGGTGACCCTCGCGGTGCGTCACGAGGCGGATCCCGGCTTTCGCGCCGGGGAGCCCGCCTGGCTCGACGGCGAGCTCGATCACCCCAACATCCTGCAGGTGGTCGACCACGGCGAGACCGAGGGAAAGCCCTTCCTCGCCACCGCGTGGCATGAGGGGCGCACCCTCGACGGGCTGCTGTGGGACCAGGGGCAGATCCAGGACGAGACCGGGGACTATCCGCCGAACTGGGGTGCCCACGTTCGCGGCATGATCGCGGCCTTCGCCGACGTGGCCGGGGGGCTGGACATGGCCCATCGCCGGGAGGTGTTCCACGGCGGGATCGGACCCTGGAGCCTGACCTGGGTCGAGGAGGAGCGGCGCCTGTTGCTCGGCGGCTTCGACGCCGAGGCGGGGCGCGAGGTCGCTCTGGACAGCGAGGAGGGGGAGCCGGGAGAGGAGGCCTACTACCTGGCCCCCGAGCGCCTGCTCGACCCCGAGGCACCGCCGTCGGTTCGTGAAGACCTCTACGCCCTCGGTGCCTGCCTGTTCGAGGCGGTGACCCTCGACCTGCCCTACCGCGCCCCCAACGTGCGGCTCTACGTGCGCAAGGTCACCACCGGCGAGAGCGAGCCCTCCAGGCCGGTGCACCCGTCGATTCCCCGGGGCCTGATGCGGGTGCTGGCCGGTTGCCTGGCCCGGGATCCGGAGCAGCGGTTCGAGAGTGCCGCCGAGTTGCGGGCGGCGTTGCTGGAGGTGTTGGAGGAGCCCGAGGCGCCGGCTGCCGCGGCGGCGGATGGTGGTTCGCGCGGCTCCGGGCGGGCTACGGCAGGCAAAGCGGGAGCGCTCGCCTGGCTCGGACGGGCCGCGGTGTTGCTCTTGCTGCTGGCCAGCCTGGTGCAGGGCATGCGCCACGTGCGTACCGCCGAGCCGGAGTTTGCGGCAGGGGAGAATCCGGCGGGGGATCTGGTCGCCCGCTCCGCCGGCTCCACGGCATCTGCAGAGGCCGGTGGGGCCGGTGATCTGCGCGGCCGGTCTGCCGGCGGGGCTGACGGCGTATCCGGGGCCCTGCCTTCCGACGATGGGCTTTCCGGCGATGGGCCTTCCGATGGAGCGTCTTCCGCCGGCGACGGCGCGGAGGGCGAAGCTTCGGGAGCGGAGGTGCAACCGCCCTACGCCGCGGAGAACACCGTCGAGGACACCGACGAGAACGGCGAGCAGGGCAAAGCCGCTGACGCTTCCGCCGCCGACGAAAGCGGGCCCGGTTCGGCCGACCAGGCCCAAAGCGCCGAAGCGGCCTCCGGCGTCGAACCGCGATCGGCGCCGCAGGGGATCGCCCGGCGGGACGACGATGAGGTCGACCTGATCTCCGACGCGCCGATGAG
>CAZBZH010000436.1:3834-4302 GCA_964496265.1 uncultured Acidobacteriota bacterium
CGGAGCGGTTCGCGACACCGGGCAGTCGCTCTCCGAGGCCCGGGCCGATCCCTTCGCCCTGAGCGCTCCCGATATCGAGCAGACCGGCATGTTCGGCGTGGTCTGCCGCCCGGGCACCCGCGACCCGGTGGACGGCTGGATGGTGGTGGTCGCCGACGGCGAGGGCATCGAACACGAGAGTTCGGCCAGCCGCGACGGCGGGCAGTTCAATATCCCGGTGCCGCCCGGTGCGCGGTACGACCCGGTGGCATTGGTCGACGGCCGCGGCCGGCGGATCAAGCTGTCGGGCAGTGGTCTCGGCGCCCGGATCTGGTCCGGCCGCAACTTCGAACTCAATCTCTGCGGCGCGGCATCGGCGGGGGTGGTCGAGAGCGGCGGCGAGGAAACGCCTTACGTCGACCCCTACGCGTCCCGCGACGCTCCGCCGATCGCCGGTCCCGGCGTGGTGAGCACACCGTCCTCCAGCAG
>CAZBZH010000437.1:0-4301 GCA_964496265.1 uncultured Acidobacteriota bacterium
GGCTTCGATGAAGTCTCCCACCTTGAAGGGACGGAAGACCAGCAGCATCACGCCGGCAGAGAAGTTCGACAGCGTGCCCTGCATCGCCAGGCCGACGGCGAAGCCCAGGGCACCGAGCACCGCCACGAACGAGGTGGTCTCGATGCCGAACAGATCCAACACGGCGATGATCACGCCGGCCAGCACGCCCCAGTAAACCAGGTTGGAGAGGAACGGCACCAGCGTCTCGTCGAGCCGCTTGCTCAGCGCCTTGCGCACCATGCCGCGGATCATCTTGGCCACGATCCATCCCACGATAAGGACGGCAATCGCGCCAACCACCTTGATGCCCCACTGGGCGACGAACACCTGCCCGGTCTGCATGATCGTATCGAGATCCATCGTGGTTCTCCTCGAGGATGAAGCGGACTAGAAGTTGACGACCAGCGAGGCGGTGAAGATCGTGTCCAGATCTTCGTTCTCGCGGGGAATCGTGGCGCCGGTGAGGGTGCCGCCGGTGGCGTCGGTAGCCACGGCCACCTCGGTGAACGACGGCATGTTGTCGAACAGGTGCTGGACGCTGAGCTTGATCGCCAGGCGATCGTTCATCGCGACGGTCAGCCAGTTGATCATGTCGGCACGCCAGTCGTCGCTCTCGTCCAGGTTGAAGTCGAGCACCAGGTCGTTGCCGTAGGTCGCGTTCTCGGTCAGCTTGTGTTCGAAGTTGGAGCCGGCCTGCAGGCCGAGGAAGGTCTCATCGATCAACGGGTTGAAAACGACATCTTCCTGATCGGTGTAGGTCACACCGTAGTTGGTCTTCCACTTCGTCGTGTCGTTGTCGACCCAGATATTCCCAACACCACCCACGATCTGGTAGCGGTTGTTGATGCCGGCGGGACGGTTGCGATCCCAGCCCGCACCGGCGAACCAGAAGAAGCGCTCGGTGATGTCCCGGTCGTAGCGCCCCTTGAGGAAGTAGTTCTCCGCCGTGGTCTCGGTGATGGTGTCCTCGAAGAACTGACCGCCGAAGAAATACTCGCGCACGGTGTTCTCGGCCTCGGCACGCACGCCGCCGGCGCGCAGCTCGAAAGCGGAGCTTTCCCACTTGCGAGTCAGGGTGTTCTTGAAACCGAGGGTCTCGGACTCGGCGTTCCCGCTGGTCACGACGTAGCTGAACTCCGCCGTGTCCTTCCAGCCCTCTTCCTCGGCCAGCACCGCTCCGCCCCAGAGCGTCATGAGAGAAATCAGCAAAACCAGGGCTTTCGCCCGCACCAGGTGCCGCATCGCAATCCTCCGTTGGGCCGCTCCATCGAGAGCCGGCCGTCATGTTCGTGGGTCTAGCCGCGCCGCGGCGCATGCTACTGAACGGCACAATGGCCCGCAAGGAAGCGCTGCCACCTTCACGCTGCGCCTCAACTAGCGCTAGACTGGTGGCTTACGCGGAACCGGATGGGGCCGCGCCCCGTTCTCTAGAGCGGGACCAGGAGAGGACACGCCGCAACATGAGCTATCGGAAGCCAGGCGAATCCCGGGACTCGAGCCTGGGAAAGGTGGTGCTGGACGACCTGCGCCGCACGAGCTTCCAGAGCGTCTACAAGCAGGAATTGCGGGATCTCTACCGGTTCTACCTGGATGAGGAGTCCCGGGCCAAGCTCGCCGGCATGGGGCGCATCCAGCGCTCCTTCTGGATCCTGGGCTGGCTGCTCAAGAGCCTGCTGCTCAAGCTCTCGCCGGGGCGGCGGCTGGCGCTGCTGGTTTCCCTGGTGCTCGCGGTGCTGGGGCCGACCACGGTGACCCTGTTCGGCCGGGTGGTCTCGGCGGATCTGCGGCCCTGGGGCTTCGTGCTGCTGCTGGTCGTGCTGATGCTGGAGCTCAAGGACAAACTGGTCGCCCGGGACGAGATCGAGGTGGCCCGCAGCGTCCAGCTGGCGCTCCTACCCCAGCGCCAGCCGGAGATCCCCGGCTGGGAGGTCTGGACCTACACCCGGCCGGCCAACGACGTCGGCGGCGATCTGGTCGACTACGTCGAGGCCAGCGAACATCGCCATGGGGTGGCGCTCGGCGACGTGGCGGGTAAGGGGCTCGGCGCGGCGCTGCTCTCGGCCAAGCTCCAGGCCACCTTGCGAGCGCTGGCGCCCGAATGCCCCGCCCTCGACGAACTGGGCGAACGGCTCAACTCGATCCTCAATCGGGACGGTCTGGACAACCGCTTCGCCACCCTGTTCTACGCCGAGCTCTACGGTGAACGGGGCTTCGTGCGGGTGCTCAACGCCGGCCACAACCCGGCCTACCTGGTGCGCAACGGCGGGTCGGATATCCAGGGGATCGAGGCGTCCTCCCTACCGCTGGGGATGATGCCCTGCACCCGCTACCGGGAAGGCAGCGTCGAACTCATGAGCGGCGACGCGCTGGTGGCCTATTCCGACGGCCTGACCGAGGCGACCAACGCGATGGACGAAGAGTACGGGCCGGAGCGGCTGAAGAAGCTGCTCTGCGAGAGCCGCAACGAACACCTGGCGCCTCACGAGCTGGGGCTGCGGGTGCTGACCGAGGTCGAGCAGTTCACCGGCGGCCTGCGCTACGGCGACGACCTGTCGCTGGTGGTCATTCGGAAGCTTTGACCCGCTCCCACTCGACGATCTCCACCGACAGTCCGCGCCACGGGGGATGAACCCGGTAGCTGGTGCGAACGGTGTCCCCGGCGGCCAGTTGGCCCAGTTGCTCCTCGTTGAGGCGAATCCGGGCCTGGAGCCCCTCGTCATCCCGGGACTCCACCGGGATGTAGAACACCGCGATGCCGGCGGTGCCGTCGGGCACCATCACCGCGCGCTCGATCTCCGGGCTCTCGCTCTCGACCACCACACGATCGATCGCGAACTCTCCCGAGCCGTCCATCATCCCGTACTCGGGCCAGAAGCTGCGCATCAGCATCAGCCCGACCACGCCGAGCACCGCGATGACGAACACCGTGCCGACGATCACGTTGAGCAGCTTCTTGCTCGCCGTCGGCTTGGTCTTCGGCTTGTCCTTGAGCCCTTGCCGCATCCCGCCCAGGAGCGAGCCACCCTTCTTCTTACGCCGTGCCATCCTTCCCCCCGGGCGTCATCTCCAGGCGCTGCGGGCCGCGGGCATCACGGCCCGGAACACCCGAAGCGCCTCGCGCGCCAACTCGTCGGAGCCGATCAGCGGCCCCGCATCCGATAGATCGTAGCGCCGACCGAGCTCGAACCAAACCCCTCGGCGCCGAACCTCCTCGAAGGCTCCCTGCCAATCTACGGCGGAGCGGTAGACGCAGCGAGACCCGATCGGCCAGGGGGCGGAGGCGTAGACCCGGAACTCCAGGTCGTGCTCCCGGGCGATTTCCGCCATGCGCTTGCCCAACCCGCCATGGCGTGCCCGGAACTCGAAACGGCTGAAGGAGGTCTGGGAGGCGTCCCAACCGAGGCGCAGGGCCACGTAGTCCGCGTGGACCCCGAGGTTGAGCTGGGCCTTCTGCTGGTAGCCGTGGACCTCGGGGGAGAGCGCCAGCCAGGTGCAGAAGGGCTGGTAGCCGGCAGGCCAGTCCAGCCGGGGCAGGTGAGCCCGCAGCTCGGCCTTGCCTCCGCCGTCGTTGAGCCGGGCCAGCAGTTCGTGGGCCAGAAGATCCAGCGGCGGATGAAAAGCCTCGAGGATCTGCCGGCGCCGGGTCCGGCGGTCCGGAGCCCGGAACACGCCGAAGCGGTCGAGGGGCAGGCCCTCGAAGCGGTACTGGTCTTCGAATAGCAGCATTGGGTCGATTCTAAACCAGAACAGCGATATTTTCGCCATTTATTCGCCAACAAGCGGACCGAGGGAATCCGACAAAAAGGCCCCCGGGTCGTTGGACAAGCGGGGCCGGAGGGCGCTAGGCTGGCGCGCTCATGTCCAAATCGAAGGGTGAAAACAGCCGGTCCGGACGGCTCGCGGCGCACCTGCTTTCGTTCCTCGAGGCGAAGCGGGAAGCGATTCCCGAGATGCTGATCCTGACCCACGACTATCCCGACCCCGACGCGCTGGCGGCAGCCTTTGCGCTGCAGCACCTGCTGGCTCAGGGGTACGAGATCAAGTCACGGATCGCCTACGGCGGCATCGTCGGCCGCCAGGAGAATCGGGCGATGGTCGAGCTGTTGGAGCTGCCGGCCTACAAGCTGCGCCCCACCGACTTCGAGCGGTACGAGCACATCGCGCTTGTCGATACCCAGCCACGCTTCGAGAACAACGCCTTCCCCGCTTCGGACCGCAAGGCGACGCTGATCGTCGATCAGCACAAACCGGTCTCGAGCCCCGACGCCGAACTGGCCCTG
>CAZBZH010000438.1:0-4293 GCA_964496265.1 uncultured Acidobacteriota bacterium
CCGTGGGCATGAAGGTGCCGCTGCCCCGCCCCAACTGGCGTCCCTGCTCGTCGACCAGCACCGCCTCGGCCAGCACCACCCTGCGCGACCTGTTCAGCAGGGTGCCGTGGGCAGTCAGCTTGCCCTCGGTCACCGGCCGCAAGAAATGCAGGTTGAACGACGCGGTCAACACAAAGACGCCGGGCACCACCGAGTTGGCGGCGAAGAAGGCCGCGTCGTCCAGCATCTTGAAGTAGACCGAGCCGTGGACGGCGTGGGCCGCGTGGAAGAACTTGGGATCCACATCCACCTCGAGGGTGGCCTTCTGATGCTCGATCGAGAGCCGGGGCTCGTAATAGCGGTTGGTCGGGGCGACGGAATAGAGGAACTCCAGCCGCCGGTAGTGGGCCTGCCATTCCTCGGGGGTCAGATCGTCGTGTTGGGGCATGGCCTCAGTATCCCCCATCGGTGGCCGAGGAGCGAGACACTCGCGCCTCCGGGCCGAGGACCGTGGGCCGGGCCCGGGATCCGGTTTTCTCGCCTGAACGGCCGCCAAACCGCTCTCCCCGCGGGGCCCCCGCCCCCGGACTGGACGATTCCTCCGGGAGAAGTAGCATGTTCTCCTTATGGGCCTTACCCCCGGCCCGATGGAGAGTCGATTCGATGCAATCCCGCTTCAGCTCCGCCCCGGCCCAGCTGCTCGTCGCGAGCCTGGCCCTCCTGCTCCTGACCACCGCCTGCCCCGGTCCCGGCGACGACGGTGGCGCGCCGACCGAGGCGATCCCCGAAGAGGTGGTCCGCTTCAACAACCTGGGCACCGCCTTCCTCAGCCAGCAGGAATGGGGCGACGCCGAGCAGGAATTCAAGAAGGGGCTCGAGCTGCGCGCCGACGATCCGGTGCTGTTGAACAACTCGGCGGTGGCGCTGCTCCAGCAGGGGGAACGGGTCGAGGAAGCCGAGGCACTGCTGAACAAGGCTCTCGAAACCGACGCGAGCAATCGCTACGCCCACTACAACATGGGCCTGCTGCAGAAGAGCCGGGGGGAGTTCGAAGCCGCGGTCACTCACTTCCAGGCGGTCGCCGACGCCGACCCCGGCGAGGTGTTCACCCAGTACAACCTGGGTTCGGCGCTGAGCCAGGTGGACCGGCTCGACGACGCCGAGACCTCGCTGCGCAAGGCTCTCGAACTCGACGCGTCCCATGTCTCCAGTCTTTACGCTCTGGGCCGGCTGCTGCTGCGCAAGGGAGAGCAGGATGAAGGGAGTCTGCTGATCGAGCGCTCGCAGACGCTGCGGGGCAACGGCATTCCGGCGGTCGGCACCCAGTACGGAGAAGCGGGCCCCTACGCCATGGGCGTCAGCTATCCCTCCGATCGCCTGACCGCGCCGGAGCCGATCGAGGTCGCCTTCTCGCTGATGCACGGAGCGCCCAGCGGTGCGTCCCAACGTCCGGCGATGCATGCGGTGTTCCTCGCCGGTGACGGACACCCCGGTTTGATCGGCCCGAAGGATGGCGACGTCGCCGGCGGCAACCTGGTCCCGGTGGTCGGTCCCGAGGGACCCACCCTGACCCTGCCGGCCGGGCATCATCTGCGCGCCATGGCCAGCGGCGACCTCGACGACGACCGCGCCCTCGACTACGCCATCCTGATGAGCAAGGACGGCGAGACGATGCTCCGCGTCGCCGGCCCCGACGCCAACTGGATGCCGGCGCTGCCCCTCGATCCGGGCCCTGCGGACGGAGACCTCTGCGACCTGGCGCTGGTGGACAAGGACCACGACGGCGACCTGGACGTGATGGCCTGCTGGTCCGGTGCCGGCGCCGCCTGCGCGCTGTGGACCAACGACGGCAAGGCGGGGCTGACCCTCGACGCGCCGGACTTCCACAAGATCGCCATCGACGCGCCGGACGGTCCGATCTCGATCGCCTTCTCCGACGTGGACAACGACCGGGACATCGATCTTGTGGTCGGCGGCCCCAAGGGGGTGCACCTGTTCTCCAACGTGCGTGACGGATCCTTCGCCGATCTGTCCGACGAGGCGGGCATGGGAGGCATCCTCGCCGAGACCACCTCGATCGCCTTCGCCGATTTCGACAAGGACGGCCAGATGGACCTGCTGGCCGGACGGGCCGGCAACGTGCGGGTGCTGTGGAACGATCGGGGCCGCTTCACCGAGACCGGTGCCCTCCCCGGCTTCGCCTCCAGTGGCGACGCCTCCTCCTGCGACGGGGGCAACGCGATCCCCATGGACTACGACAACGACGGCTTCGTCGACATCGCCGCCTCCAACGGCGTCTGCGAGACCGTCTTCGTGCGCAACCTGGGAGGGCGTGAGTGGACCGAAGGGTTCCGCATGACCCGGGAAGGCGGCCTGACGCCGCTCCAGGCGATGGACGCCGACGCCGACGGGGACCTCGATCTCGGCGTGGCCGGCAAGGATGTCTACGCGCTGCTGCGCAACGACGGCGGCAACGCCAACAACTGGCTGGCCCTGGACATGAAGGGCATGGGCGACAACAAGCGGGGCATCGGCACCAAGGTCGACGTGCTCTCCGGCGCCCTCCGTCAGAAGTTCGAGATCACCGAGCCGCTGCCGCTCCACGCGGGGCTGGGCCGGCGGGAAGAAGCGGACGCCGTGCGCCTGCTGTGGCCCGGCGGCGTGCTGCAGGACGAGATCAACAAGCCGGCCAACAGCCCCACCGAGATCGAACAGCTCGATCGCAAGGGCACCTCCTGCCCCCTGCTCTACGCCTGGCGCGACGGGGAATGGCAGTTCGTCACCGACTTCCTCGGCGGCGCGGCGATCGGCTACCAGCAGGCCCCCGGCAAGTTCAACACGCCGGACACCGACGAGTACGTGCTGCTCGAGGGGGGTCTCGAGGCCGAGGAGGGCACCCTGCGGGTGCGCCTCAACAACCAGCTCGAAGAGGTGATCTGGTTCGACCAGGCCGAGCTCGTGGTCATCGACCACCCGGCCGGCAGCCAGGTCTTCCCCAACGAACGGCTGATGCCGGGGCCGCCCTGGACCGAGTACGCGCTCTACGCCTCGCCGACGGTGCGTGAAGCCGCCGCCGCCCGGGAGGTCGAGACCGGCCGGGATGTGCTGGAGCGGCTGCGCGAGCGGGACCGGCGCTACGTCGACGGCTTTGAGCTGCTGCCGTTCAAGGGCTACGCCGAGACCCACACCCTGGAACTGAACCTGGGCAAGGTGCGCCGGGGCGAGCGGGTGGTGCTGCTGCTCGACGGCTGGATCGACTACGCCGACTCCAGCGCCAACGTCGGCGCCGTGCAGGCGGAGCTGTCGCTGGTGCCGCCGCGCATCCACGTCCCCTCGGGCAACGGCTGGAAGCTGGCCGAGGAGCGCATGGGCTTCCCCGCCGGGCTGCCCAAGACGATGACCGTCGACGTGACCGAGATGATCGACCCCGCCGACCCACGGCTGCGCATCGAGACCAACATGCGCATCTACTGGGACAAGGCCCGGGTGATGGTCGGAGGCGCGGACACCGAGCTGAACGTGACCCGGGTCCCGCTGGCGACCGCCGAGCTGCGTCCCGGCGGCTTCCCCCGCCCGTTCAAACCCGACGGCAAGAAGCCGCCGATGTACGACCCGAACGAGGTGGCGCCGGCCGCGTCCTGGAAGGCCCACGTCGGCGCCTATACCGGCTTCGGCGACGTGACCGCCCTGCTCGGTGCGATCGACGACCAGTTCGTGACCACCCGCAACGGCGACGAGGTCGAGCTGCGCTTCGCCGCGCCGGCGCCTCCCGCGACGGGCATGCAGCGAACCTACCTGCTCTACGCCGACGGCTTCGGCAAGGACATGGACCCGAACTCGGCGGCGAACAACACCATCTGGCCGCTGCCCTTCCACGGCATGCCGTACTACCCGTACGGGCCCGAGGTGAAGCGGCCGGTGACCGCCGAGGTGGAGAGCCCGGGTTACCGGGTGGTCACGCCGTCGATGGACGGCCTGCCGGGGGCGTACCCGGTGGAGCTGGCCACGCGCAACGCGAAGTAGAAGCGGGGCGGTCAGTCCGCATTCGCGGACTCCGGCGTCCCGCGCAGCAACAGTCTGCGAACGCGGACTGCAGCGGGCCGAGAACTACTGGAACTCGACCTCGGCGTTGAACCAGACGTCGACCGGCTTCCCGCCGAGCGTGCCCGGCCGGTAGCCCCAACGGGCCACCGCCTCGGTCGCCGACGCGACGAACCCCGGGCAGTACCGCTCGCTCATCGCCGCGACGTCGAATGCTCCGTCGCCCCCGGCGCCCGCGCCCGCGAGCGGTTGCGGCACACAGCGCAGCAGTTC
>CAZBZH010000439.1:0-4278 GCA_964496265.1 uncultured Acidobacteriota bacterium
CACATGGCAAAGCCGGCCAAGGCCCGCAAGATGATCAAGCAGCTGGAGAAGAAGGGCTACAAGGCCATCACCAAGAAATACCCGAACCTGGACCGGATCGAACGAGCCGTGGTGCTCGACCGTGCCGTCGATATGCCGCCCGCTCCGGTGCGCGAGACTCCCGCCGACCTGGCGGATGGCATGGCGCGGGTGCGGATCTACCGTCCCGGTGAGCAGGACCAGGTGTTCAAGCTGAGCATCGACGGGGTGCGGCGGGCCAAGCTGAAGAGCGGCACCTACTACGAGATCGACCTGCCGGCCGGGTCCCACCAGCTGTCGGCCAAGGTGCGCTTCAAGTTCGGCGCCACCGGCCTGCTGGACAAGGCGATGGCGGCCAAGCAGTTCTTCCCCCTGGAGCTCGAAGCGGGTACGGTGACCTACGTCCGCGCCTGGAGCAGCTTCTTCGAGAAGCAGAAGCTGGCCTTCAACCTGGTGGCGCCCGAGTTCGGCGTCGAGGACAGCGCCGGCATGGAGCCGGCGGAGTTACTCAGCGAGGATGACCAATAGTTGGCCAGGCTTCCAAGAGACACCATCGTCCTGACCGCCCGGACTCATCTTGTCGCGGCGCGGGCGGCGGAGTACGGCCAGTGGGCGACCCGGGCGATCGAGGATGGATTCGACACCCCCGGTCTGCGGACTCTGGCGATGTTCGATGCTGAGACCCTGGCCAGCCCGATCGAGGCCGAGGGGATTTGGCGAGGAGCGATGAGGGAACTGGGCCTCGAGGTCCCGGAAGAACCTGAAGCCCTTCGCGAGTATGCGCGTCTGATCGCCCGGGAGATTCTCGAGGGACAGGTCGAAGCGGCCGAAGGTGTGAAGACGGTCTGGCGTTTGGTGGTCGCGCGGCTGGATTACCCCGAGGACCTCGCGCCCTGGGCGGACCTCGGCATGGATCTCGACCCTTCTACCCGGATTCCCTTTGCTGACGCTGCCGCAGGGGGCGAGGCCATTCGAGCCTGGTGCGCCACCTTCCTCGAGCGGGACGGTTACCCGCGCGAGGAAGGCTCCGCTGGTGCGGGCTAGCGGCTACTGAGCGCCGAAGCGGATCTTGGCGGTGTTCCAGCGGGTCTCGGACATGTCGTCGCCGCGGAGCTCCCGCAGGGCATAGCCGACGAAGGACTGGGCCACCCGCTTGCGCCAGTGGAGCACGAAGTCGGTGTTGTCCATCGGTTTGGCCTTGCGGCCGGCCTTCTCGGCGGCTTCTTCGATGACGCCGTCGGTCAGCTCCTTGCCGATCAGCATCTCGGCGGCCTCGTTGACCACGATCGGCGACGAGGCCACGGCACCGAGCACGATCCGGGCGTCGGCGACGCCGCCGCCGGCGTCGAATTTGACCGCGGCGGCTACACCCAGCACCGGGAAGTCGAAGGAGCCGCGTCGGCGCAGCTTCCAGTAGGTGCTCTTCCAGCCGGTGGCGTCGGGCAGTTCGATCCGGGTCAACAGTTCGTGGGGGCGACGGGTCAGGTAGGCGATGCCGTCGTTCTGGTAGAGCTCCTCCAGCGGGAGCTCTCGTTCTTCCCGGGCAGCCAGCAGGTTGACCCGGGCGCCCAGGGCAATCAGCGCCGGCGCCGTATCGGTGGAGGAAACTGCCAGGCAGCGCTTGCTCGCCGGCGCGACCCAGCAGGTTTCGCCTTCCTTCTTCAGGCAGAAGTTGATCGACTTACGCCACTCGTAGTTCTGGTCGTAGTAGTTGCAGCGGGTGTCGAGGCAGATGTTGCCGCCGAGGGTCGCCATGTTGCGCAGGTGCGGCGAGGCCACCTGTACCGCCGCCTGATGCAGCGCGCCGTAGTGCTGGCGTACCCGCGGATCCTCGCCGATCTCGCTCAGCGTCAGGCCGGCGCCCAGGCGCAGTCCGCTGCCGTTCTGCGATTCCCGCAGAGCGGTCACGCCCTTGAGACCGACCACGGTTTTCGGCGTCTGCTGGCGGCGTTTCATGTTGGGCAGCAGGTCGGTGCCGCCGGCGACGACCATGGCGTCGGGGCCTTCGGAGGCCAGCACCTCGGCGACCTCTTGCGGGGTCGTGGGCGCCAGGTAGCGGAAGCGGGGGAGTCGCATCATGACGATTTCACCTCGGCGAGCTTGGCCGCCCGTTTGCGATCGGGGTCGTTGACGGCGCGGCCGTCACCGCCGTCCCACGGCGGCGGAACCTCCAGCGGTTCGGGCCACCGGACCTCGGGGAAAGACTCGGGGCCGTAACGCCCCTCTTCACCCTTGGCCTTGCGATCGAGTGCACGCAGGATCTTCTCCGGCGTGATCGGCACCTCGTCGACTCGCACGCCGACCGCATCGAACACCGCGTTGGCCACGGCGGGCATGATCGGCAGCAGCGGCCCCTGGCCGACCTCCTTGGCACCCATCGGACCGTTGGGATCGGGATCCTCGACCAACTCGGTGAACACCTCGGGCATGTCCAGGGCCGTCGCGCTCTTGTACTCGAGCATCGACGGTTCCTTGTGGACGTAGGCCCCGGACAGTTTCGACGGGAACTTGCGGTAGACCTGCTCCTCCATCAGCGCTTCGCCGAGGCCCATGTAGACGCTGCCTTCGACCTGGCCTCGGGCGAGGACCGGGTTCAAGGTGCGGCCGATGTCATGGGCGACCCAGACCTTGGGCACGCTGATCCAGCCGGTAGTGCGGTCGACGTCGACCTCGACCACGGCGGCGGTGTAGGAGTAGGCGGGGGAGGGGCCGACGCCGCCACCCTTGAAGCGGGCCGCGGTGCGCGGCGGGGCGTAGGAGCCGGTGCTGCCCAGCGTGCCGAGCATGGCCTCGGCCCGGTTGACCGCCTCGCGGAAGCTCATGCCCTTTTCCGGATCCTGGGCGTCGAAGACCCGGCGGCCGGCGAAGACCAGCCTGCCGGCAGGGACCTCGAGCTTCTTGGCCACGGCGCTCGCGATCTGCTCCCGCATCCTCTCGGCGGCCTGGATCGCGGCGTTGCCCATCATCATCGTGACGCGGCTCGAGTAGGAGCCGAGATCCACCGGAGTCATGCCGGTGTCGCCGGTGATGCAGCGTACGTCGAAGGGCTCGATGCCGAGCACCTCGGCGACGAAGCCGACCAGCACGTCGTCGGAACCCTGGCCGATCTCGGTGCAGCCGCAGAAGACCGTGACCGAACCGCTGCGGTCGACCTGGAGCTGTACGCCGGAGTGAGGCATGTCGTTCCAGTAGATCGCCACGCCGGCGCCGCAGAGGTAGGAGCCGCAGGCCAGGCCCAGGCCCTTGCCGTCAGGCAGGTTGCGGTAGCGCTCGTTCCAGTTGGAAGACTTGACCACCCGCTCGATGCACTCGCCGAGGCCGATGCTGCCGATCCGCAGGTAGTTGGCGGTCAGCGAGTTCGGCTTGGCCAGCATGTTGAGCCGCATCTCGGCGGGGTCGAGCTCCAGCTTGTGGGCGATCTTGTCCAGCTGGATCTCCTGGCCGAAGCGGGGTTGGACCGTGCCGTGTCCGCGCTTGGGACCGCAGGGCGCCTTGTTGGTGAACACCCTGCAGCCCTGGAACTGGTAGCGCGGCAGGTCGTAGGTCACCGTCTGCAGCGCCCCGGTGTAGAACAGGCTGGCCACACCGTAGGAACCGTAGGCGCCGCCGTCGACCAGGGTCTGCAGCTTCGTCCCGGTGATCTTGCCCGACTTGGTCACGCCGGTGCGGAAGCGCATCAGCACCGGATGGCGCCCGCGGTGGCAGTAGAAGACCTCTTCGCGGGTCAGCGCGATCTTGACCGGGCGCCCCAGGACTCGGGCAGCCTTGCAGACCACCATCTCGTGGTTGAACACGTCGCTCTTGCCGCCGAAACCACCGCCGTTGGGCTGGGCCACCACCCGGATGTGGGCCGGATCCATCTCCATCACCCGGGCCAGGGCGCGGTGGACGTAGTGGGGTGTCTGGGTGCTGGACCACAGGGTCAGCTTGCCCTGGGGATCGACGGCGGCCAGGGAAGCGTGCTGCTCCATCGGCAGATGGGTGTTGCCCTGGAAGAAGAAGATGTCGTCGAAGACCTCGTCGGCTCCGTCCAGTGCGCCGTCCACATCGCCGAAGCGCAAGGAGACCCGCTTGTGGATGTTGCCCTCCTCGCCGTAGTCGTGAATCCGCGGCTCGGGGTTCTGCAGGCTGTCGGTCGGCTCGGCGATGACCGGCAGCACCTCGTAGTCGACGTCGATCAGGTCCAGCGCCTCGAAGGCGGTCAATTCGTCCTCGGCGATCACCGCGGCGACCGGGTCTCCGGCGAAGCGCGCGATCTCG
>CAZBZH010000440.1:0-4259 GCA_964496265.1 uncultured Acidobacteriota bacterium
AGCACCTCGCCGCGACGGCCGCCGGCGGCCAGGTGCAGGAGGTACAGCAGGCCGACGCAGGCGTTGGAGACCGCGACCACATGAGGCACGTCATGGAGACCGGCGAGCCGCGCCTCCAGCTCGGGAACCAGGATCGACGTGGAGCCCCGGCGATCGATCCGGGAGAGATGGGCCAGCAAGCCGGCCCGGTCCGGCCGCTCCAGCTGGGCGATCGGCCGCAGGCGCCGAAACTCCGCGGTTCCCCCGAACAGCGCCAGATCCTCGATCCGCTGTTTCGCCATGTCTCAGTCCTCCAGGAAGGACTGTATCGGCGTGCCCTTGATCTCCTTGAGGATCGCCTCGGCGATCCGCGGGTCGAGCGCCTGCCTCCAACGCGATGCAGTCGACGGCGGCTTGAAGACGGCGCGGCGGTGCTCCATCCGGGTTTCCTGGGAGCGGCGCAGGAAGGTCTCGGTCTGGCCCTGCCACTCCAGACCGGCGAAGTCGAACATGCGCCGGGCGCTGGCCTCGGCCTCGGCGACGAAGGTCTCGTAGCGCAGCAGCAGGAATCGCCCGGGCCAGGCCTCGGCCAGGCGCAGGTGCATGCGCGTCACCTGGAGCCAGTCATCGAAGCCCCAGTACTCGGAGCGGGCGGTCTTGCGCACGGCCCCGCTGCGCCACTGCTCCAACGGGTCGGCGTCCTCGGGAAACTCGTGGGGGTTGTCCAGCCAGGAGTGGATCGCGCCGGCGGGATGGCGCACGAGAGCGATGAAACGGATCGTCGGATCCCGTTCGAGCAGCGGCTCGGTCAGGTGGTGGTAGCGGGTCGACTTGATCGCCAGCACCGGCGGCTCGGCCTGCCGCTCGGGGAACTCGGGAACCAACCCGTCCTTGCGCAGGTAGACCTGATCCAGGTAGTCGCTGGAGGTGTCGTAGACCTGGGCGAAGAAGCGGCTCCACGCGTCGGCGCTTGCCGTTTCATCGAGAGCGTCCTTGAACTCGTAGGAGAACAGCGGACAGAGCTTGAGCCGCACCGCCGGACTCGACGCCAGGATCTGCGAGACCCAGTTGGTGCCCGAGCGGGGCATCCCGGTCAACCAGATGGTGCGCTTGGGCGGCATCGGCTGAATGGTACCAGGGCTCGCCCGCGGCACAGCCGGCGGCGAGGGTGTTTGGAGCCCGACGGCCTCTAGTCCGCCACGGTCTCGCTGCCGGCAGCCTGTCGGTGCCGCGCAATCGCCTCGGCGATCTGCCCCGGTTCGTCGGCGAAGAAGCGCAGCTCCCGGTAGCGCCGGCGGATGCCGTAGGGACCCTGCCCCTCGAGCTCGTCGTTCAGCAGCAGGCGCACGTTGAGCTGGGCGCCGAACCCGAGTTCCCAGCGCCGCTTGTCCTTCGCGAGGGTTTGCTCGCCCTGCTCCACGCCGACGATGGCTTGCCAGGGGACGAAGGCGTCGCCGAGCAATCCATAGCGCACGGTGAGCCCGTTCTCCGCGGCCAGGATCGGGCGACGGGCGGTGGCCCGGGCGTGGGCGATGACGAACAGCAGGCTGTAGAGGCTGATCCCGGTCAGGACCCAGGCCCAGTTGCCGATCCAGATGTGAGCGACCAGATGCACCGCCACCGTTTCGACCAACGCCACGAAGGCGATGGCGGTGAAGATCGCCACCGAGGCCGACCGCAGGTGATAGGAGAAATGCCGCTCACCGGCGGCGGGCTCGTTCGGCTTGCGGCCCCAGGAGAAGGCGTAGTGCAGCGCCGCCAGCTCGCCGGCCAGCAAATCGGCCACCCGTCCGGGGGCCAGTTCACGAGACGCCTCCCGAGCGCTATCCAGGTAGTCGGGACGTCCCACCTTGCCGACCCGGGCCATTGCGCCGCGGATGCGGAACAGGATGAAGGTGAACGCGCCCAGTTCGACCCCGGGCAGCACGTAGTTGCGGGCCGCCTCGATCACGCCCCGGCCTGCCTCGGGCACGATGAAGTGTCCCAGCACCAGCATCGCGACGAACACCGGCACCACGGTGAACCGGGGGATACGGCTACGCCAGATCGCCGCCAGATAGAGCGCCGGCAGGGTCACCAGCAGGTCGAGGGCGATCGCCCTGGCCAGCAGGTCGGGCGCTCCCTGAAGCGCCGAGCTGCGGGAGACGACCACCAGCAGGAAAGCGGTCGCGAGGAACAGGACACCGAACCCGGTCATGCGGCGAGAGAGGGTCATGGCAACCTCCGTTTGAGGGTTCAAGGTACTACCGCGGAGCGGCCTTCCAGGTCCTTTCGGGCCGGCGGTCGGGCGGGGCCGGCGAGCGGCCCGGAGAGGGCCCCGGGCTGTGGTAGCGTTGCGCCCGTGAGCGGGCATGCAGGGGGAGATCGATGATCCATATCGCCGTGGTCAGCGCCTACGTGCTGCTGTTGCTCGGAGTCAGCGTCTACAAGAGTCGCACGATCAAGAGCGACGAGGACTTCATGGTCGCCGGCCGGGGCGTGCCGGTCTACATGCTGGTGGCGACGCTGGTCTGTACCTGGATCGGTTCGGGCAGCCTGTTCGGCACGGCGGGCCTGACCTTCCGCACCGGCATCTCGGAGCTCTGGTTCTCCTCGGGCGCCTGGATCGGCATCCTGATGGTGTTCCTGATCGCCGCCCGGGTGCGGCGCATCGCCGAGTACACCCTGACCGACCTGCTGGAGCGGCGCTACAACCAGATGGCCAAGGTGCTGGGCACCATGACCATCATCGTGGCCTACATGGTCATCGCCGGCTACCAGTTCAAAGGGGGCGGGCGCTTCATCTCGATCCTCTCCGACGGCGCCATCTCGCCGGAGACCGGGATGATCCTGGCGGCGCTGATCATCATCGGCTTCACCATCCTGGCCGGGATGGTCTCGATCGTCTCCATCGACATCTTCAACGGCAGCATCATGCTGCTGGCGATGCTGGTCACCCTGCCCTTCGCGGTGATGAGCCACGGCGGCTATGGCGCGGTGCTCGACACGATCCGGACGGCTCAGCCTTCGCACCTGGAACCGATGGGCGGCCACGACCTGTTCTGGGTCATCGGCATCGCCCTGCCGACCTTCCTGCTCTTGATGAGCGAATCGAGCATGTACCAGAAGTTCTCGTCGGCAGACAGCCCGCGCAATGCCCGCCGGGCGGTGCTGGGCATGTTCTTCGGCGTGGTGCTGGTCGAAACGCTGATGATGTTGATCGCCCTGACCGGCTTCGCGATCTACGCCGACGACGCCCGCTTCTTCATGGCCGACGGCACGATCAACCGGGCGATGGCCGAGGAGATCATCCTGCGCATCGGCTTCGAACAACTGCCGACCCTGGTCGGCTCGTTGCTGCTGGCCGCCGGCGCCGCGATCGTGATCTCGACGGGCAATACCTTCCTGATGGTGACCTCCACCAACGTGACCCGGGACATCTTCCAGGCGTTCTTCTTCAAGAACGCGACCCCCGGCCAGGTGGTCTGGATGCAGCGGGGCTGCATTCTCGGCATCGGCGTGCTGGCCTACGTGATGATGAGCCAGTTCGAGACGATCCTGGAGATGGCGCTGATCTCCTACACGATGATCGGCGCGTCCCTGGCACCGGCGCTGCTGGCGGCCTTCTTCTGGAAACGGGTCACGCGAATCGCCGGCGTGGCCTCGATCGCCTCGGGGATGCTGACGGTGATCGCGATCACCGTGCTGAACTCGATGATCGAGGAACCGAGTGGACTCCTGGCCGTGGTGCTCGACACCGAGACCATCGCCATTCCGTCGGTGATCGTCTCGGTCTCGACCCTGGTGCTGGTGAGCCTGCTCACGCCGAGGCCTCAGGAGAGCGACTGGAAGGAGTTCATGGACGAGGGCCCGGCGGCGGCGGGCAACTAGCCGCGACGCACGGGTAGCCGGCGCGGCCGGACACCCGGGACGAACCTCTGACATGCGCACCGCCCTGCTCACCCTGTTGGCCCTGGTCTCCTTTGCGGCCAACTCGCTGCTCTGCCGCGCGGCCCTGGGCAGCGGGGAGATCGACCCGGCCTCGTTCACCGCGCTGCGACTGGTCAGCGGGGCGTTGCTGCTGTACGTCATCGTGCGCGCCGGCAGCAGACCGGCAACAGCGTCGCCCGGCGAAGCCGGTTCCTGGCTCTCCGCCGTGGCGCTGTTCGCCTACGCCATCACCTTCTCCCTGGCCTACCTGAGCCTGGATGCCGGTACCGGTGCCCTGATCCTGTTCGGCTGCGTGCAGCTGACCATGATCGGCACAGGTATCGCTTCGGGGCAGCGGCCGAGCGCCGCCG
>CAZBZH010000441.1:0-2853 GCA_964496265.1 uncultured Acidobacteriota bacterium
CCAAGCTCCGTGGCGCCGGGGGATCCGGCGGCGTTCGAGATAGGAGACCGCCCGGGCGTGGAGCTCCTTCTGCTCCCCGGCCGGCATCGACTGGAGAGCCAGCACGGCCAGTACCGGGTGGACCAGCCGGTACTCGGGTTCGCGTCCCTCGACCTGCTCCCGTTCGAGCAGGCCGGCGTCGCGCAACTCGAGGAAGCGTCCCACGACATGTTCCCAGCGCAGGCCGGTGACCGCCGCGATAGCTTCCGGGTCGAGAGTCATGCCGCCGAGGATCGCTCCGGCCCGCAGAACCGCCATCGGTTCATCGCCGGCCCGTTCGAGGCGGCGGGCGAGCAGGTCATGGATCCGTCGCGGGAGCTCGAGGTTCTGCAGCGCCGCGGAGCCGAAGGGGTTCTCGTCGCCTGGACGCAGGTGTCCCTCTTCGGCGAGGAGCGCCAGCAGTTCGCCGATATGCAGCGGGTTGCCCCGGGTTTCCTCCAGCATCCGTTCGAGGAATGCGGGGGGAACCGTCGAGGCGCCGCACTGGGAGCGCACCAGTTGATCGGTCTCCTCGGCGGAGAGCGGTTCGAGAACCTGCTCCTCGACGATCCGGTCCTCCCGGCGAGCGCCTTCCAGCAGCTCGAACAGGGGAGTCGCCAGGGAGACCTCGTCTCCGCGATAGGCGGCCACGATCATCAGCGGCACTCCGGGGCGGTCCCCCGGCGCGTCGGCCAGCCGCTCCATCACCGAGGCGAGCAGGGTGCAGGTGGTCTCGTCGGCCAGGTGCAGGTCTTCCAGGGCCAGGCCGATCGGCTTATCCCGGGAGAGGTCGGACAGGATCTCGCTGAGCACGCTCGCCAGTTGGGGAGCGCCGGCGACGGTGCGATCGCCCCCCTCGATCTCCTCGCCGAGCAGCGGTGCCAGCCGCTCCCGCACCGAGGCGTCGGCGCCCCGGTCCAGCAGCGCCCGATCGAGGGCATCGGCCAGGGCACTCTGGGATTCCCTGGGGCGGCCGATGTAGAGGTCGAAGCCGTCGAGCTGGCTCTGGACCTGAAGTTCGCGCAGCAGGCGGCTCTTGCCCACGCCGGCTTCTCCGACGAGGAACACCATGCGACCCCGGCCGGAGCGGGCGTCCCGGACCAGGCGAAGCAGCCGCTCGAGTTCGGTGGAGCGCCCGACGAAGCCGCCTCCGAGCACCCGGGTGCGGCGGGTGTCGGCGGACTCGATGGTCAGCGCCCCTCCGGCGACCTCGTTGAGTTGATGCAGGAAGCGGTCGGCGCTCTGGGGCCGGTCGGCGGGCTCTTTGGCCAGCAGGCGCAGGATCAGCGCCTCGAGAGGGGATGGGGTTTCGGGGTTGAGGGTGGAGGGCGTCAGCGGTGCCTCTTCGAGGTGCCCGCGCAGCACCCCCAGGGCGCTGTCTCCGCGGAAGGGCGGGCGTCCGGTCACCAGTTGATAGGCCATGCAGCCGAGGCTGTAGAGGTCCGAGCGGGGGTCGACCCCCTCGCCCCGGGCCGCCTCGGGGGAGAGATAGGCCACCGTGCCCCGAACTCGGCCGGCGCCGGCGCCCTCGTGCCCGGTGCTGGCCAGGCCCAGGTCCATCAGCTTGACCTGCCCCGTCCCGGTCACCAGCACGTTGGAGGGCTTCACATCCTGATGCACCAGCCCGCGGCCGTGGAGGTAGGCCAGGGCGTGGCCCAGCTGGGCCAGCAGGCCGGGCAGCCGGTCCAGTTCCCGGCCCAGCGAGTCGAAGTGGTGGTCCAGCGTCTCCCCGTCCACGAACTCCATGGTGAAGAAGGGAGCCTCTTCGCCCTGCTCGGTGACCCGGCCGAAGTCGTACACCTCGGTCAGATTCGGGTGATCGAGGCCGGTGAGGATGTGGAATTCCTGTTCGAAGTGCCGCAGGGCGGAACTGGAGAAGCCGCGGGTCAGCACCTTGAGGGCCACCGGATCCTTGCGTCCCGGGTCTTCCGCCAGATAGACCACGCCCATGCCGCCGCGGCCGAGCTCCCGCAGAATCTTGAAACGTCCGATCGAAGGGGGTGTCGCAGTGCTCATCGGGTCAGTGTCCGCCTCGCGAGAGATATAGATCGAATTGTTGCACTATGCAACAGGCGTCGCATCGGGCGACAGTCGCAACGGTCGCTTTCGTGGGGGTAGGGGAACCGGGAGCCGAAGGGTACTTCGCTGCGCGCAGCGGGTTCCGGCGTGAAACGGCGGGAAAAAAGCCAATGTTTTCAGGGGTTTCCCGGAAAAGGTGCCCCAAAAACAAAAACCGGCGGGGGGGTGGCCCGCCGGTTTTCCATCGTGCTGGTCTGGAAAAGGAGTCAGGGGTTTTTCGTTCCGCCCTCATATTGAGCAAGTGCCGTGCCATCCTGGGCCAACCCAGAAACGGCGGGAATCGGGAGGTGGGTGACGCAGCGCGTCAACCCGACGTGCCACTCAGGTGCGCCAAACCGGTCCACCCCGCCGTTCGGGCACAGCGGAGCCTCTATGGCGCCGAATCTGGCCCGGCGGGGGATCGTTGTGCTATAAGGTGCGGGCTTTTGCGGCTGGGGCGTTAACTCAGCGGTAGAGTGCCATCTTCACACGGTGGAAGTCACTGGTTCAAATCCAGTACGCCCCACCATCGGGCTCCGTTCCGGCGGGTTCCGATGACCCCCGGGCCGGGGGAGCCGTCCTTCGGAGCCCCCGGGCACCGAGGATGGGGACAGTCGAATAGGTACGGGCGGCTAGCTCAGTTGGGAGAGCGCGGCGTTCGCAATGCCGAGGTCGAGGGTTCGATCCCCTTGCCGTCCACCATTCGACTCGTGGGGCCTTTCGGCCCCACTTCGCTCATGGCGGGCCATTCTGACTCTGGGGCCTTTCGGCCCCACT
>CAZBZH010000441.1:2953-4254 GCA_964496265.1 uncultured Acidobacteriota bacterium
GCTCATGGCGGGCCATTCTGACTCTGGGGCCTTTCGGCCCCACTTCGCTCATGGCAGGCCATTCTGACTCTGGGGCCTTTCGGCCCCACTTCGCTCATGGCGGGCCATTCTGACTCTGGGGCCTTTCGGCCCCACTCGCTCATGGCGGGCCATTCTGACTCTGGGGCATTTCGGACCCACTCGCTCGTGGCGGGCCATTCTGACTCTGGGTCAGGCCAGGGAGCCGGTGCGTTTTTCGGCGGCCTGGAGCAGGGTGCCGTCGTCGACCAGCGCGGCGGCCCGGTCCATGTCGCCGGCCAGGACCCGGTCCCGCTTCAGTTCCTTGATCCGGGACCGGACCGCCCGGTGCGCCGCGGCGACTCCCCGTCCCGGGGTCAGCGGGCGGCGTAGATCCAGCGCCTGAGCGGCGCACATCGCCTCGATTCCCAGCACCCGGGCGACATGCTCGACGATCGACGCGCCCTTGCGTGCGGCGTGGACCCCCATCGAGACATGGTCTTCCTGGGAGGCCGAGGTGGTGATGCTGTCGACGCTGGCGGGATGGGCCAGGACCTTGTTCTCGGAGACCAGGGCTGCCGCGGTCACCTGAGCCATCATGAACCCGGAGTTGAGTCCGGGTTCGCGGGTCAGGAAGGCCGGCAGTCCCCGGGAAAGATCCGGGTTGAGCATCCGGTCGATCCGCCGCTCGCTGATGGTGCCCAACGAGCAGACCGCGACCCCCATCAGATCCAGGGCTACGGAAACCGGCTGGCCGTGGAAGTTGCCGCCGCTCATCAGCTCATCCCGGTCGATGAACACCATCGGGTTATCGGTACTGGAGTTGATCTCGGTCTCGAGCACCCGGCGAACGTGGGCCAGGGTGTCCCGGGCGGCGCCGTGCACCTGGGGCATGCAGCGCAGGGAGTAGCAGTCCTGGACCCGGTCGCAGTCGGCGTGGGACTCGGCGATCTCGCTCTGTTCCAGCAGCTGTCGCAGATTCGCCGCCGAGGCCAGCTGCCCCGGGTGGGGGCGGGCCTCGTGGATGCGCGAGTCGAAGGCCCGAGCGCTGCCGAGCATCGCCTCGAGGCTCATGGAACCGGTGACGTCGGCGCTGACCGCGAGGCGTTCGGCCCGCAGCAGGGCCAGGCTGCCGATGGCGCTCATCACCTGGGTGCCGTTGATCAGGGCCAGGCCTTCCTTGGCCTCGAGCCGAATCGCTTCGAGCCCGGCGCGCTTCAGGGCCGTGGCCGCCTTGAGGCGGCGCCCCTGGTAGTCGACCTCTCCCTCGCCGATCACGCAGAGGGCGATATGGGCCAGGGGAG
>CAZBZH010000442.1:0-2071 GCA_964496265.1 uncultured Acidobacteriota bacterium
AAAACCAGCGCGCCCAGGCCAAGCAGCGCGGCGAGCTGGAACAGGCCGTGGGTCACGCCGGACAGCCGCGTCTTGGCGCCGGCGTTGATCGCGACTACGGTTCCCTTGGTCGCGCCGGCGCCGGGGATGCCGCCGAAGATGGCGGCGATGGCGTTGCCGATGCCCTGGCCGATCAGCTCGCGCCGGCTGTTGTGGCGCGTCTTGGTCACGTTGTCGGCGATGACCGACGTGAGCAGCGAGTCGATGGAACCGAGCAGCGCCAGGGTGACTCCCGACTGCAGGATGAAGCCGTAGTACTGGGGCGCCACCGAGAACAACTCGCCGATGCGCAGCGGCGGCAGGCCCGAGGGGATGTCGCCGATGGTCGGCACCTGCAAGCCGGGCATCTGGAACTTCATCAGCAGGGCGGCGCCGGTGCCGACAAGCAACGCGACCAGCACCGACGGCACCTTCTTGGTGATCCTCGGGAACGCGTAGTTGACGGCGAGGGTCAGCAGGCCGAGGCCGACGGCGGCCCAGTTGATCGCCGCCAGCGGCTCCGAGATGCGGGTGAACACCTCCACCGTCGATTTGGGCGACTTGCTGCCGAGTAGCGGCCAGAGCTGCAGGAAGATGATGATCAGCCCCACGCCGCTCATGAAGCCGGAGACCACCGGGTAGGGGAAGTAGCGGATGTACTTACCGATGCCGAGTAGCCCCAGGCCGATCTGGATCAAGCCGCCGGCGAGGAAACACATCAGCACGATGCCCAGCCCGGCCTCGATGCTTCCGGTGGCCTCGGTGGCGAAGATCACGATCGACGCCGAGACCACGGTCATCGGCCCGGTGGGACCCGAGGCCTGGGTCGGCGTCCCGCCGAACAGCGCCGCGAACACGCCCACGGCGATGGCGCCGTAGAGCCCGGCGGCGGCGCCCAGTCCCGACTGCACGCCGAAGGCCAGGGCCAGCGGCAGCGCGATGATGCCCGCGACAAAGCCGGCGCTCAGATCACCCTTGAGGTTCTTGAAGTCGTAACTCAACTGCGCCCCCTCCGCTGCGTGGTCTCTCGGGATGTCGGGAACTCCGTGGAACGCATCCTAGGCGAAGAGCGGCAAGTCTGACCAGTCAACGAGAGGTGACGGGCCGGCGCGCCCTACTCTGGACGGCGCGGGCCCTCGTTTCCCGGCAGCAACCCGCGCCATCGGCACCTCGAGCCGCACGGCGGGTGCGGCAGTACAATGGGCCCGCAGCCTACGCACCAAGACGGCTTCGACCGATATCCCGGGTGAGTGGGCCCTCCAGTTCGAGGACCCTCATGGCGAGTCATCGAAAGTATCTCCGGGCGTTTCTCGCGGGCCGGGGCGGCGACGAGTGGAGGTTGACGACGGTCGCCGCCTTCCAGGGGTTCTTCTTCGCCCTGGCGGCCTTTCCCGAGCTGGTCCCGGCGGGTGCGTGGCTTCCGATGGCGTTCGAATCCGAGTCGCCGGATTTTCGCAACGAGAAAGAGGGCGCTCGGGTCCGCGAAGCCGTGATCGAGCTATTCAACGAGGCGTACATCCTGGTCGAGGAGAAGCCGGGCAAGCTCCCTTCCGGTGTGCGGTTCGCCGCTCAAGCTCTTGCAAACTTCGATCCCGAGGCATCGATCGCTCAGTGGAGCCGTGGCTTCATGTACGGCCACTTCTGGATTCACGAGGTCGTGGGCGAAACGCCGCTGGACATGGAGTTCGAATCGAGCGCCTTCGTCCTCGGTTTCTTTGCGAATCGGGAGTCGGCGAAAGAGTACTCCAGGGAGTTGATCAACGCGCCCGATCTGGCGCAGGCTTCGGAGTCGGTTCGTGGATCGTTCTCGGCGGCGCTGGCCAACTATGCGCAACTGGGGCGCGAGCGCAAGCTAAGCGCCGAGTTGTTCGAAGTGGGCCTGGGTGAATTCGAATCCGAGCTGATCGCTTCCGCCCGGGCGGCTGCGGCTCCGCAGCCGCCTGCTCCGGCGGACTCCGCGTCCTGGCGTGCGCCGAAGACACCCCGGGTGGGACGCAACGAGCCCTGTCCCTGTGGTAGCGGAAAGAAGTTCAAGAAGTGCTGCGCGAAGAAG
>CAZBZH010000442.1:2089-4245 GCA_964496265.1 uncultured Acidobacteriota bacterium
GGCACATGGCCCATGAACTGCGCCGGGTTCAGGATCGCACCGAGCCCGCCCTGTTGCGCTATGCGCGGGAGGAGTTGGGAGAGCGCTATCTCAGAGCGGCGCGAGAGGAGTTTCTCGGTTCACTGGAAGAGGGCCTCGGTGCCGAGGAGGACCAACTCTTCATTCCGTGGCTGCTGTACAACTGGGAGCCGGAGGAGGAAGAGCTGGATTTCGACATTCCTACCGGCGATGGCCTCGACCGGTCCAGTGGGAGCGCCACTGGCGAGGACATGGACGATCTGGACGACGATTTCGAGCCGTCGGTTGCGGAGCTCTACCTGGAGTTTCACGGTCGGCACCTGGACCCCGCGGGACGGGACTTTGTCGAGACGGTTGCGATGACCGTCAACAGTTTCCATCAGGTCCTGGACGTGGAGCCCGGGCGGCGTTTGTTGCTGCGGGATCTGCTCCTGGGCGGCGAGCATCATGTCTACGAGGAGCAGGCCAGCCGCACCCTGCAGCCAGGTGCGATCATCTACGGCAGGGTGGTCCCGTTTGATCGTGTCGCGCTGCTCGTCGGGTGCGGGGCGATATCCCTGCCGGCTGATTTCCGGCAGGAGGTCGAAGAGCTCCGAGAGGCGATGGAGGAGTGCCACGGAGAGGTCCGGACCGCGGATGTGCGTGACTTCGACTACGAGATCCGTGAGATGTACTGGCTCTGCCGCAGAGACATGCTCCAACCGGAGCTTCCCAGGCTGGTCAACTCCGACGGGGACCCGATCAAGTTCCACCGAGGTCGGTGCAAGGTGCAGTCCATGGACGAGGCGTTCGCGGCGCTGGCCTCGCTCAATCCGATGGAGAGCGCCGACGAGATGCTGCAACTGGCGAATCTCGATCGGAAGGGGAGGATTCGATCCATCGAGTTCCCGTGGGTCAAGCGCCAACGGATTGCCGAGCGCGAAGCGGGCGTACACCCACCGGTGTTGGGACACATCACGCTCGAGGGCGGAGTGCTGCGCGCCGAGGTCAACTCGGCGGGGCGCTGGCGTCGTTTGAAGAACATGTTGCACAAGAAGTTGGGAGACTCGATGAGTGATCTCGAGGTGCAGATCGAGAGTGTCGAGGAGGCGATGGGTCGGCATCGGAGCGGCGATTCGAGCTAGGTACGGATCGCGGCGCCTGCGGGATCCCCGGACCCGCAAAAGGCGGCAGCGACCGCGTCCAGTGTAGACGACACGCCGCTCACCGCAGCAGCATCCCGAGCGGAACACTCCACAACCCCTCACCCATCCGCGCGACCGCCCGCCCGCCGTGGGCCAGTACGCCGACCCGGCAGCGGGGCGTCTGGGCCATGAAGGCACGCAACGACGAGAAGTCGGAATCCCTGGGTCGTGGGCCGGCCTTGATCTCGATCGCCATCACCTCGCGACCGGCCTCGATCACGAAGTCGACTTCGTGGCGTCCCTGGACGTGCCAGTAGGCCAGATGCGCCTCGGGCCATCGCGCTTCGAGGATACCGGCCAGGTTGTGGGCGATGTAAGTCTCGATCAGCGCGCCCCGTCCCGAGTCTCCGGCGAGGGCGGCGGGATCCGAGATGCCCCAAAGATGCGCGGCCAATCCCGCGTCGCTGATGTAGAGCTTGGGGGACTTGATCAGGCGACTTGCTCGATTGCCCAGGTAGGGCGCGAGTCGTTGGGTGACGAACGAGGCTTCGAAAATACCGAGGTGCCGGCCGACGGTCTCGGAATTCATCTTGGCATCGCGGGCCAGTTCGCTGACCTTGAGTACCTGCCCGGTACGGTAGGCGGTGAGCTTCAGCAGGTTGCGGAAGGCGATGAGGTCGGAGATGCGCGAGATCTGCCGGACGTCTCGCTCGAGGTAGGTCTGCTCATAGCCGCGAAACCACAGGGCGCTGTCTTTCACCTGCCGCAGGCACACCAGCGGTAGACCCCCGCGCAGTATGTCGGCGTCGGACAGGGGCGGGTCAGCTGCACGCGCCGCCATTTCGGGTGGTTCCCGCAGCTCGAACAGCCGGCGGACGAACGGCACGTCGGAGCCCCACCCCTCGATTTCACGGAGGGTGAAGGGAGGAAGGGTCAGCGCCACCGCGCGGCCGGCCAGGCTTTCCGACACGGTGCTCAGGAGTGCAAGGTTGGCCGATCCCGAGAGCGCCTGGT
>CAZBZH010000443.1:0-4241 GCA_964496265.1 uncultured Acidobacteriota bacterium
CGTCAGGCCGACGTTTGTTCGGCGTTTCGGGCCATTTCCGGCAGGGACCGGCGATAACCGGCCAGCCGGGTGTAACCCCCGGGCCAGGAGACAGTAGTTAGAGTCACCGGGCGCGCCTGGCCGGCGGCACCGGACGAGGGGTTTCGATTGAGCCAGCCCAGCGACATCGAGTTGATGCTGCAGGTGCAGCGGGACGAACCGCGGGCCCTGGCGGTGCTGTTCGAGCGCTACCACGCCCAGCTCTACCGCTACTGCCTGCGACTGACCGGCAATCCGACGGTGAGCGAGGACCTGGTGCAGGACGTCTTCATGCGCATGCTCAAGCACCGCGCCGGGTTCAAGCCGGAGACCGGCTTCGCTCCCTGGATGTTCCGCATCGCCCGCAATGCAGGCATCGACCATCTGCGCCGTCCGCCCCGGGACAACGCCGAGATCCCCGACGAGCAGTTGCTCCCGGGAGACGAGGACGCCCCCGACGAGCAGGCGGAACATGACGAGTCGGTGCGGTTGTTGCGCCGGGCGCTGCTGCGCTTGCCCCTGGACCGCCGCGAGGTGCTGCTGCTCAGTCGCTTCGAGTTCAAGAAGTACGACGAAGTCGCGCGCCTGCTGGGCTGCTCGGTCAGCGCGGTGAAGGTGCGGGCCCATCGGGCGATCAAACAGCTGCGCAAGATCTACCAGGAACTGGAAAACGAGGCTGCCACATGACGAGCCATGATGACGGTAGAGGCAACGGTACCGACAACGATCGGGACCAGGGCCGAGACCACGGTCATAACCCGAACTGCGAACAGACCATGGAGTGGGTCACCGATCGGCTTCACGGCCTGCTGGGCCCCGCCGAGTCCCGGGAGCTGGACCACCGCCTGGAGGGCTGCGCCACCTGCCGCACCGAGGCGGAAGAGCTGAGCACCCTGTGGGAAGGCCTGGCCCGGTTGGACGAACCGGTACCCAGCGAGCGGATGCGGATGCGCTTCCACGACGCGCTCCAGGCATTCGAGGCGCAGCAGGAAGAGGAAGCCCGCCAGCGATTGGCCACGGCCGCAGCACCCTCCTCGGCTCCTGAAACGGCCGCGGCTCCTGAGATGGCCGCGGCCCAGGCCGCTACCGCTCCTGCGAGCCTCGGCCAGAAGATCGCCGCCTGGTTCGGAATCGGCGGCGGAGCGTTCCAACCGGCGGGTGCCCTGGTCGCCGGCGCCTTGATGCTGTTGGTCGGCCTGGGCATCGGCATGAACGTCGGAGGCCGCGGCGGCGAGGTCGACCGGCTGCGAGTCGAGATGGATCGGATGAATCGCACGCTCTCCCTGTCGTTGCTGCAGAACGCCTCGGCCAGCGAGAGGCTTCAGGGCATCGCCTACAGTCAGCACGCCACCGGCGACGACGCCGTGGTCCAGCGGCTGATCGAGACCGCGCAGTACGACTCCAACGCCAACATTCGACTCGCCGCGGTCGAGGCACTGGGACCGATCGCCGATCGTCCGGCGGTCGGCATGGAGCTACTGCGGGCCCTCGACCGGGAGCCCTCGCCGCTGATCAAGCTGACCCTGGCGGAGGTGCTGGTCGCCCAGGGGGTCGCCGGTTCCGACGATGCGCTGGAGCGCCTGCTCGCCGACGACGAACTCGACCCGTCCGTCAAGGAACGCCTTACCGAGATC
This sequence comes from uncultured Acidobacteriota bacterium, assembly GCA_964496265.1. Taxonomy (GTDB): domain Bacteria; phylum Acidobacteriota; class Polarisedimenticolia; order Polarisedimenticolales; family Polarisedimenticolaceae; genus Mor1. The sequence goes on from CAZBZH010000443.1 coordinate 1,653, forward strand.
ACCGAGGGGCCCTTCTAGAAGTTGGAGCGCGGAATGAGACGACTTGCTTTGGCGATAACCGTCGGCATCCTCTGGGGGCTCTCTACGAGCGGCGCCTGGGCCGAACACTACAAACACACCGAACGCCGTGAGATCGAGAAGACCTTCCAGATCGGTTCAGGCGAGGTCAACCTCGCCGTCGACAACGTCTTCGGATCGATCACCGTGCGCGGGCACGCTGCGGACCGGGTGAAGCTTCGCGCCGAGGAACGTTTGCGGGCGCGCAGCCCCGAGAAACTGGCCCGGGCGCGCAAGGAGACGAAGCTCCGCATCGAACAGGACGGCAATGACATCAGCATCTACGCCGACGCGCCCTACCGGCGGGATCAAGAACATCGCGGTCCCTGGCGGGACCACGGCTACGTCGCCTCCTACGACATCGAGATCGTCGTCCCCCACCACACCCGGCTGCAACTCTCCACGGTCAACGACGGCCACCTGCTGATCGAAGATGTGCGCGGTGACTTTGAACTGAGCAATATCAACGGCCGGATCGAGATGCTCGGCGCTGCCGGTGACGGCGAGGCCAGGACGATCAACGGCGATGTGCGAATCCGCTTCGCCGAGAACCCGACCGAGACCTCGCACTTCTCGACGATCAACGGCGACCTTGATTTTAGCTTTACACCCAGTCTCTCCGCCGAGCTGCGCTTCAAGACGCAGAACGGAGAGATCTGGACCGACTTTCAGGCGAAACCTATTCCGGCGTCCAGCGTGAAAAAGATGCGCGACGGAGAGAAGCGCATCCTGAGAGCCCAGCGATGGGCCGCCGTTCAGGTCGCTGGTGGAGGCCCTACGCTATCCTTCAGCACGCTGAACGGGGACATCCTGATCCGAGATGACGGACGTTGAGGGGTTGGAGATTCCGATGACCAAGCAGATAAAGAACATCATGTCCCTGATTGCACTGGTGCTGCCGGCACTGTTCTGCACGACGGCGGCGCAAGCCCAGGCCGAACAGAAGCTGGTGGTTCCCCTTTCGAGTCCGGGTCGTCCGGCGGTCGTCCAGGCCGGCGTGCATTCGGGCAGCATTCACGTCAAGACCCACGGCGGCAAGGAAGTGATCGTACGTGCGATCTCCAACGCCGAGAAGGAACGCGACAGCCGCAAGGGGCCCGGCATGCGCCGCATCCCCAACACCGCCTTCGGCCTCGAGATCGAGGAGAACCGCAACATCGTCGAGATCGGCCTGGACTGGACCCAGCAGAATGTCACTCTCGAGATCGAGGTCCCGGCCAACACCTCGCTGGAACTTTCGACCCTCAACGACGGTGTGCTGACCGTGGACGGCGTCGAGGGTGACCTGGAACTCTCCAACCTCAACGGCCCGATCCGGGTGTCCAACGTGCGCGGATCGGTGATCGCCAGCTCCAACAACGGGGACGTGCAGGTCGCCTTCGCCCGCATCTCGCCGGACAAGGCGATGTCCTTCAGCACGCTCAACGGCGACGTCGACGTGACCTTCCCGCCGAACCTGTCGGCCGACCTGCGGATCAGCTCGGCCCGGGGAGAGATCTACACCGACTTCGACTACACGATGATGCCCAATTCACCGGTCGTGGAGAAGAGCGGCGACCGGGATGCCTACCGGGTACGGATCAACCGGGACGTGCGGGCCAAGGTGGGCAACGGCGGACCGGAGATGCACTTCAAGACCTTCAACGGCGACATCTACATCCGCAAGGTCGGCGGCACGGCCCGGGACTCGGCCGATGGTTCCGGGGGGCGCCGCAGCCGCTAGAAGGCCCCGGACATCCCGACCGGAGCCAGGTCGAACCGGCTTCAGCCACAACGAACCTTCGCAACGCCCGCCTCGTGCGGGCGTTTTTTCTTGCTCGGCGACCTCGTTAACGACGTTCAAACCAAAGCGCTTTCCCGGGCTGTTCCCAGGCGCTGGCTTTCGGCCGCGACGCCCCCTAACATCGGGTGTCCGAGACGAGTTCGAGCATACCTAGGAGTTGCCATGAGCAAGCGGGTTTCGAAAGCGGCGGTGCTGGGTTCCGGGGTGATGGGCAGTGCCATCGCCGCCCACTTCGCCAACGCCGGCATCCCGGCGCTGGTCCTCGATATCGTGCCCCCCGATCTCCCCGAGGGAGGCGACCGAAGCGCCATCGCCCGCGGGAGCGTCAAGGCGTTGCGCAAGGTCAAGCCGGCCCCGTTCTTCACCGCCGGACGGGCCGCCATGGTCGAGGTCGGCAACCTGGAAGACGACCTGGAGAAGCTGCGCGAGGTCGACTGGATCGTCGAGGCGGTCCGGGAAGACATGTCGATCAAGAAGAAGGTGTTCGAGGCGGTAGCGCCTCACGTGGCCGACCACGCGATCCTGACCAGCAACACCTCCGGGCTCTCGCTCAACGAGATGGCCGAGGTGCTGCCCCAGTCGCTGCGGTCCCGCTTCTTCGGCACCCACTTCTTCAACCCGCCCCGCTACATGAAGCTGCTCGAGACGATTCCGACGAAGTACTCCGATCCGGCCCACCTCGAGGCCATCGAGTCCTTCTCGGCGGTGCGCCTGGGCAAGGGCATCGTGCGGGCGATGGACACGCCGAA
>CAZBZH010000444.1:0-4240 GCA_964496265.1 uncultured Acidobacteriota bacterium
CGGCGATAGCGACCGCTTCGTGGACGCCCAGCGGGCCCCGCTCCAGCCGGTCCGCCAGGGATTCCCCCTGGACCAGCTCCAGAATCAGGTAGCGGGCGCCCTCCTGCTCCTCAACCCCGTAGATTCCTGCCACATTGGGGTGGCTAAGCTGGGCCAGGGTGCGGGCCTCCCGCTCGAAACGCTCCAACCGGGAGGGATCGGCGGCGACCTCGAGGGGCAACGCCTTGATCGCAACCGGACGATCCAGGCGCGGATCGTGCCCGCGGTAAACCACCCCCATGCCGCCACGGCCGAGTTCACCGGAAATCGTGTAGGGGCCGATCTTTTCCAACATCAGCCGGGAGTATAGAACGAGGCGAAAGGCCGGGCGGTCAACACCTCGACCGGGTCACCTTCGCGCCACGCAGCTGCCAAGCTGCCGCCGATAGCCGGCATTGCAGCTCCAATCGTTGCCCGAGGTGTCGAGATGGGCATTGGGCGGAACGACCAGAGGAATGCAGCGAACGCCATCTTTCTTGAAGGATCGCTCGCACCTCCAACCGTGACCCGATGCCGTCAGGTAGGCATTCTCCGGAACGACCACCGGGAGACACTCATCACCGGTGCGGCGATAGCCCCGATCGCACTCCCAGTCGCGGCCGGAGGACATCAGGTATCCATGAGCGGGGACCTCTACCGCAACGCACCGGCCACCGGAACGCATGTAGCCACGGTCACACGTCCAGCGATCTCCACGGCCGTCGAGATACCCGTGGGGCGGGATCTCGACCTTTAGGCAGGAGCCGGCTGACTTGCGATAACCCCGCTCGCAGCTCCAATCGTCCCCTCGATAGGTCAGAAAACCGTTTGCCGGAACCTCGACAGGCTTGCACCCCGGCCCGGCCTTGCGGAAACCGCGGTCACACTCCCAACCGCTTCCGGCATTGTCCAGATGGGCGTGGGTAGGGATCGTGATCCCTTCGCAGGCCCCTGCAACGCGGCGGTAGCCTCGATCGCAGTCCCAGCCGTCGCCGTAGCGTTTGGAGTGGGCGTCCTAATTTCTTTAGCGGTTTTAGCGGCGACCATTGGAGTGGGCGTTGGACGGCATATCGGTAGGCGAGGCCTGTGCCGTCGCGACCGACGGGACGACCCACAGAGACGCGATCAGCAGCAAAAAGATGGCGGGTGGGGGCGAGGCTGGAACATGCATCGGGGCTCCCGGCCGAGGGGGAAGGTCCGGTCAACCCAGGGTCGGAAACTCGGGGGGAGTCCTCGGTACCGATCCACGTTAGAGGTATCGTGAGATAGCGTCAAATGGGGCTGCTTGACGGTGCCCGGCGCCCCTGTTAATCTCGTTCCAGGTGCCCGGTCGCAACCAATCGTACAGAAACGACTTTTTGCCGTGCCGTAGCCTCGACCGAAGTATCGATCAAAGCTTCGGCGCTGACCCAAGCCCCGCTGTCGGGGAATGGTCCGGGAACCTGGTTTCTAGCTCGCAGATCGTGAGCCTTGGAGTTTGAGAATGGGAACGAGATTGTACGTTGGCAACCTGCCCTTCAGTGCGGATGAATCCGAAGTGCGTGCTCTGTTTGAACAGGGCGAGCGCACCGTCACCGATGTCCACCTGGTCACCGACCGTGAAACCGGTCGCCCCCGTGGCTTCGGCTTCGTCGAAATGGGCAGTGCCGAGCAAGCCGAGCAGGCCATTGCGTCGCTGAACGGCTACTCGATGGGCGGTCGTCAGCTGAACGTCAACGAGGCGCGTGAGCGCACCGGTGGCGGCGGCGGTGGTCGCGGCGGCTTCGGCGGCGGCGGCGGCGGTCGCTACTAAGTCAGTCGCTAGCGTCCCCCAGGGACGTGGCTGACAACGAATAAGCCAATGACTGGGGCGTCCTTCGGGGCGCCCCTTTCTTGTTTTGGGGCGTCTTGTTCTGGAAGCTGTGTTGCGGTGTCTCGGCTACGCCGGTGAGGCGAGATTGGCCTTCAGCATGTGCGGGCTGCGGGCAACGATGCGCAACAGCGCCAATGCCGGGCCCTCGGGCTGGCGACGGCCCTGCTCCCAGTTGCGGAGCGTGTGGACACTAATGCCCATGCCTTCGGCAAACTCCACCTGAGTCATGCGGCAGAACCGGCGCAAGGCGACTACATCCTCCCCGCCTTCGATCTGACCGCGGATGATGCGCTTGCGCTGCGCGCGTGGAATCGCAGCGTGAAAGTCGTCCTCCGTCCACTCCTGATCGCTCATCGCTGTTTCTCCAGATAGCGCTCGTATTGTCGCCGCTCCCTCGGAGTCGCCGGACGCGCGCTGATGATTCTTCGAACCCCGGAACTCTCCACATGAATATAAGCCATTGGCGGAGTAAGTCAATGACTGACTCAGTGGGACCTCGGAGAACATACAGCCGTTGAGCGCGGCAAGCTGCTCACGACGCCCCCAATGTGTTTGGGATCGAAAACGGCGGACGACCCGGGCGAGCTACCCCAGTCGCGCCAACCGCACCGGGACGTACTTGTGCCAGGGAGTGCGGGCCAGCGGGTCGCAGCGGCGGGACTCGGTCAGCTCGTTGATCGCGGCGCCGTTCTGCCTCAGCGTGCCGTCGGCGTCGGGGTACTGCATGCCGAAACCGTGGGGCAGCGACAGACAACCCGGGCGCATGGCGTCATCCCGCTCGATGGCGACCTCGACGGCGCCCACCGCCGACTCGCAGCGCACCCGGTCGCCGTCGCTCAGTCCCAGTCCCGCGGCATCGTCGGGATGGATGCGCAGCGCACCGTCCCGGTCACTCTTGCGCCAGGCCGGATCGCGGTAGATCTGGTTGGCGTTGTAGGCTCGGCGTTCGCCGGCGGCGAGGATGAAGGGGAAATCCGCGGCGTCTTCCCGCTCCGTCGGCTCGGCGGCGAGCGCCGCGAGTTCGGTGATCATCTCGGGGACCGCCAGGTGGATCTTGCCGTCCTCGTGGAGCACCAGCTGCCAGACCTCGTCATGGGTGTGGGTGCTGATCGGGATCGCCGTGTCGGTGGTCATGATCCGTTGGAACAACGCCTCCCCCAGCGCAGCGGCGCTACTTCCCTTGAGGCCGGTGCGCCGCACCTGCTCGGGATAGCGCTTGGCGTAGAACTGACAGGTGCCCCACAACACCGCGGCGCTTGCGGCACGATCGGGCAGCGCCTTGCCCAACGTCGCATAGAGGATCGTCGCGGCGTAGCGCTTCCACTTCGGATTGCGGGCGATCGTCAGGCCCAGCGCCTTGGGGAAGATGCCCAGCGACGGACGCTTCAGATGCCAGCGGGCCGCGCGCTCGAGCAACGGGAAGCGATCGGGGATCTCCCCGAGAGCGACCAGAAGCCTACGGTAGAGCTCCGGCTCCGGCAGGGTGTCGTCGGTCTGCGGCGTTTCGAACACCGGGCGGCGCACGTGGAAGTAGTTGGCCGGGAAGGACAGGGTGAAGAAGGTTGCCTCGGTCTTCTCCAGCTGGGTCGGCGCCGGCAGGATGTAGTCGGCCGCCTCGGCGGTCTCGGTCATGGCGACGTCGACCACCACCAGCAGGTCGAGCTTGTCAAAGGCACGGCGGCAGGCCTGGGTGTCGGCGGCGGTTTGCAGCGGGTTGCCGCTATCGACGAACAGCGCGCGCAGACGCTCCGGATGGTCGGTGTCGATCTCGCCGGGCAGCACGTTGGGCGGATAGAACTTGGAGATCTGGCGCATCCCGGTGACCCGGGTCCTGGGCGCCGTCTCCTTCGAGTGCCCGACCAGCGGCGCGAACTGGGTGTGCAGGTTGATCGTGCCCGGCTTGCCGAAGTGACCGGGGATCAGCGCCAGCAGCTTCTCCAGGTAGGTGTTGAGCGTGCTGTGCAGTGACTGCTCGAGGCCCAGGTCATGGCGGGTACAGCCCGCCTTCGCACGAGCGAAATCGCTAGCCACCTTGCGCACCACCGCTGGATCGCAGCCGGCGCGCTCGGCGTACTCGTTGACCGGGATCTGGTGCAACTCTTCGCGTAGCTCGTCGAACCCGACGGTGTGCTTGTCGAGAAACTCCCGGTTCTCGAGCCCCTCCTGCACCATCGTGCCCAGCATCGCCGCCATCAGGAACGCATCGGTCCCCGGCCGCACCTGCAGATGAATGTCGGCGTACTCGGCGCTGACCGTGCGCCGCGGGTCGACCACCACCAGCGTGCGGTTCGGATCCTTCTTGAAGGCGCGCAGCACCTCGCGGGCCGCGGGGATCCCGCGGGCCTGCCAGGCAGTGCCCCCGAGCAGGAT
>CAZBZH010000445.1:0-4233 GCA_964496265.1 uncultured Acidobacteriota bacterium
GCGGGTGCACGCCCTGCTGCCCAACGCGGCACAGCCCGGCGACGACGGGAATCCCACTCCAGCGACGGGCTGAACCGGCGACAGGGCGACCGCGACGGGCCGACCGGCGGGGAGCCAACCTTCAACCGGCTCGCCGGCGGGGCGGCGCCTCGGCATCGTCGCCGAGGTGGGGTATCTTCTGCGCCATGAGATCCCACCTTTATCGCACCATCAGAGTCGTTCTTATCGTGGCGCTACTGTGCGGCGCCGCGCCTCTCTGCGGTCTGCGGACCGCGACGCCCCTCCACGCCGAGGAGACCGATGAGGCCGACCCGATCCTCGAGCGCCTGGAGCAGAGCACCCTCCCCGCCCAACCGGGGTACGCCGTCGACAACATCGAGATCGATATCCCCGGCGGACACCTGCGCTTCAAGGAGGGCACGTTCTTCGTCGATCGGATCGAGGGACAGCGCGTCCATGAGCTGGTGTTTGTCGGAAAGGGCAGCATGCGCGTCGACCCCGCCGACGAGATCGAGCGCTACCAGATGCAACTCCACGGTTCGTCCGAACGGATGGAACGCCGTTTCAACCGCGCGGTGCTGCTGGTCGGAGGAGAGCAGGCCGCGGGCCTGCTCGCCGGCATATCTCCCGCGGCGCAACCCAGACCGGGCCTGAGCAGGGCGCGTTCGATGTACGAGACCTGGGTCCAATGGGGACCGCGCAACACCGTGGGCCGAGGAGTGCGCCCGCTGCTCGCCGCGTTGCACGACGACGCGGTGGGTCGATCCTACTTCGCGGCCTGGCTTCACGACGGCGCGGAGGATCGGGACTTCTACTTCCGCAACGATCCCTGGGAGCAAGAGCCCTACGAGGCCGGTGAGCTGCGCATCCCGGACAAACCGAAGGAAGGTGAGATCCCCGAGGAACTGCTGGAGCGAGACTGGTTCTGCGATCGCATGATCTGGACCCGCTTCGGCGGCAGCGAGGACCGGGACGAGCCCGGGTTGAAACCGCGGACCCACAAGCTCGACCTCAAGCTGCGCGGCAAGGAGCTGGAGGCCGCAGGCACCGCCGCGATCGAGGCCCGAGCCAACACCGGCGGCATGCGCGTCATCACGACGACGATGGCCTCGGGCATGGAGATCACCGAGGCGTTCGACGGCTTCGGCGAGGAGATCAAGTCCTACTCCACCGGCCCCTTCCACTTCCTCGTCCTGCCCCAACCGGTCAAACGGGATGAAACACTGGAACTGAATCTGACCTTCAGCGGGACCCCGATCCGGCGCTGGGCCGGCAAACAGGCCCAGGAGAGCGCGGCAGGCTGGTATCCCCGCTTGACCGGTATCTATCGTTCGGCATTCCACGCCCGCCTCGAATGGCCCAGGGACCAGACGCTGCTGGCGGCAGGCACCCTGGTCGATTCCGGCGAAACCGAGGAGAGCCTCTGGGAAGAACGGGTCACCGAGACGCCGATGATGTGGTTCTCCTTCGAGATCGGGAACTACGAGGTCTACGAGGCTGAGGCCGGGCACATCTCGTTGCGGCTCGGCATCGAGCGGCGCCGCGACCCGATGCCCCAGTCGGTGCGGAAACAGATCATGGCCGGACTCCAGGCCTCGATCCTGTTCTACGAGACGACCTTCGGCATGCTGCCGATCGACGACATGACCGTCGTCGTCGTGGACAAGCAGGCATCCCAGGGGCTGCTCAGCTTCATCACCCTGGCCCGGGACGCCATGCTGCCCACGGCCTCGGGCATGCTCGATGCCGACGACTCCAAGATCCGCCTGGAGACCGTTTCCCACGAGATGGCGCACCAGTGGTGGGGCAACATCGTCGGCTGGGTCGGCTATCGCGACCAGTGGTTGAGCGAGGCGCTGGCGGACTACTGCGCCGTGCAGTTCATGCTGCAGACGGCCAAGGACCGTGAGGCCTACCTGACCTCACGGGCCAGCAACTGGAAATACAACCTGACCGAATCCTCCAACATCGGCCGGCCCAACTACAGCCTCGGCCCGGTGACCCTCGGCACCCGCTTGTTCTTCAACCATGGTGTCGGCGCCTACCAGGCGGTGGTGTACGAGAAGGGCTCGGTGGTGTTCACCACCCTGGCGCGCCAGATCGGCCGCGAGGCGATGTGGGAGATGCTGAAGAATCTCTACGAGGCGGTGAACAACCGGCTCATCTCCACCGAGAATTTCCTCGGAGCGATGCAGCACATGTCCGGCATGCCCCTCGACGCCTTCGCCGAACGCTACATCTACGGCGTCGACATCCCCCGGGTCTACTACCGCTACGAGAGCGAAGAGCGAAACGGCACCTGGACGATCACCGGCGAAACCGAGCACCTGGTCGGGCTGAGGCGGGAGGTCCGGCTGGCCTTCCGGGACCGGCGCTGGCACATCGACCTGATGGACCCCACGCCTGACGACCTGAGCGGCTGGCGGCTCGCGGTGCCCTTCCGGGTGCGGCTCGAGGACGGCAACTACCAGGGGGGCCACCTGGAGATCCACGGGGATCGAGGCCGCTTCAGCCTGGAGCTCGCCGGCAAGCCCGAGCGGTTCGAACTCGACCCTCTCGATGAGGTGCTGGCCAACACCGTCTGCATCAGCTGCGGGGTGGGCCGCAACCACCTGCAGTATGCCCGGGACCTCTACAATCGAGGGCGCACCAGGACGGTGCGTGAGGAGATCGAGCGCGCCGTCGAGGCCTATCGGGCGGACGGCGATGAGAAAGGGGCCCTGCGGGCGAAGATGGCCCTGGCCCAGTTTCAGCTGGATCAAGGCGAGGTCTCCGACGCCATCGACCGGCTCAAGCAGTTGCGCAAGGAGATCAAGGCGATGAACTACAAGCAGCAGCGCTTCGAGTGGCTGGCCCTGGAGGCCCGCATCGACCTGCTGCGGGGAGCCCGGGGGTCGGCGATGGCCCGACTCACGGAACTGGCCCGCGAGATGGATACGGTCAACTACTTCACCTCCGGGGATACCGAGATCCTGGCGCTGCTGGCCGCGGCGGCCCACGAAGCCGACCGGCCGGAACTGGCCAGGGCGGCGTCACGGACCGCCACTTCCTTCGGGGCGGACATGTCCGCGCTGGGGTACTGAGCTTGGAGTCGCGTTCATGACGGCGCCCCCGAACGTCGGGGAACAGACCTCGACCCTGGCGCTGCCCGGCGTCGGGCTGACCTACGGCGTGCGCCGCTGCGGCCGCGAAGAGGCGCCGCTGGTCTCGCTGCTTCACGGCGCCGCCAGCAACCGCACCCGCTGGTCGGAGCTGCTGGACGCCACAGCGCTGTCCGACCGCTGCGATTTCCTGCGGCCGGACATGCGCGGGAACGGCGAGTCGATGTGCCGGGGGCGCATGGACCTGGGGGTCTGGGCCGGTGATCTGCTCGGGCTGCTGGACCACCTGGGCCGCCGGCGCTCGATCCTCGTCGGCCATAGCCTCGGCGCCCAGATCGCCATGCGCTTTGCCGCCGACCATCCCGAACGCACCGCGGCCCTGGTGCTGATCGACCCGGTCTTCCGCGAGGGCATCCAGGGTACCCGGCGCCGCTTGATGCAGCTGCGCCCGCTCTCGAAGACGGTCGTGTTGTTCGGCCGCATGCTCAACGCCCTCGGCCTGGGGCGCCGGCAGTTCCCCAATCGGAATCTGCGCGAACTGGACCGGGCGACCCGGGAAGAGCTGAAGCGCAGCGACGATCATCAGGCGCTGGTCAAGAAGTACACCTCGGTGGCGCTGCAGGTGACCTACATGCCGCGGATCAACTACATCCAGCAGCTGCTGGGTGCGACCGAACGTCTGCCTCCCCTGGAACAGATCGCCTGTCCGGTGCTGGTGCTCGCCGCGGCGGGCGGAGAGTTCGGGGATACCTCGGTGGCCCAACGGCAAACCGCCCGCTTCCCCGACGGTGAGATGCTACCGGTCGATGCCGACCACTGGCCCCTGACCGAGGCGCCCGACGCCACCCGGGAGATGATCGAACAGTGGCTTGTGCGCAGGGAACTGGTTCCGGCTGTATGATCGTCGGTCCCGCGGTCGGACTCGGGGACGAGGCCGCCCGGACGCGAGCAACACTTCCAGCGATTCAATCCGGAGCAAGCATGATCTCGAGTTTCGTTGGCCGTTCACTTCGTAGCCGCTTCAACCAGGCCTTCCGCGCCTCTCTCCTGGCGGGGCTGATCCGTTGGCTGGTCATCGCGGCATTGGCGCTGGCCGTACTCCCCGCCCTGGCCGACTCGGGCCGGGACCTAC
>CAZBZH010000446.1:0-4229 GCA_964496265.1 uncultured Acidobacteriota bacterium
CGCGCTCGATCGGCGGCATCGGCGATGTGGTCGAGCTTCTGCTCCGCCTTCTCCGGGTCGAACTCCCGGCGCAGTAGGCTGGAGTAGCCCAACACCACGGCCAGCGGGTTGTTCAACTCGTGGGCCACGCCGGCCACCATCTGCCCCACTGCCGAAAGCCGCTCGGAGCCGATCAGCTGGGCCTGGGCCCGCTCCAACTCCGCGGTCCGCGCCCGGACCCGCTCCTCGAGCTGTGCCTGGTTCTCCAGCAACGCTTCCTGGAACGACTCGAGATCCGCGGTCATCGCGCTGAACGAGCGGGTCAACTCGCCGATCTCGTCGGTCGACGAGGGGGGCAGCCGCACCGAGAGATCTCCCGCCGCCACGTCTCGCGTCGCTTTCACCAGGTCCTCGAGCGGACCGCCGACCTTGCGGGCGATCATCCATCCGGTGCCGACACCCGCGATCAGCAGCAGCGCCCACGCGCCGAAGATGATCGCCTGGATCTTGCGGGTCTCGGCGCGGGCCATCGCCGAGGAAATCAGGAGATCCACCCGACCGATCTGGAGCAGTGCCGGATCGGCATCCTCCTGGGAACTTCCGGACTCGAAGTCCTCCCAGTCGCTGGGAATGGTGGTCACGTTGCGGCTGATGCGGATCACGTCCTCGCTCAGAATCGGCGCGTCGCTCCGGCGGTAGCGCCGGATCAACTTTCCCTGGGGATCGAGGGCGGCGGCCTCGATCACCTCGGACAGTTCCTCCACCGATTCCAGGACCCGGTAGAGGGATTCATCGTCGGCGGCCAGGATCGGCAGTTCCGCGTTGCGGGCCACGGTATCGGCGACCACCTGGAAGCGTTTCTCCAGGCTCTCGATGCCTGTTCGGCCGGTCCAGGCCACCAGCACGCCACCGACCACCCCGAGCACCAGCATGTTGACCATCAGGATCGGGGCGACGATACGGACCGGCAGCCGGCGGCTGGCCTTGAGGATCAGCTGCTTCATTCGGGGAACACCCCCTGGAAGCTGCTGTAGTCGTCGTCGTCGAGGTCCAGGCCGAGAAGCTCCGCCGACTTGCGATTGACGTAGGACTTGAGTTCCGCCGGCTCTTCGGGCTCGGGCATGCCGTCCCCATCCAGCACCTGGCGCATCATCCGGCCCGATGCCTCCCCGACCGACCGGGGGTCCGCGGTCATCGCGCAGAGCGCTCCCCGCTTGACGTAGCCCTGACTGGGGGCGATCAGCGGCTTGCGCGCGCGAAGCGAGAACAGGATCAACCGCTTGGCGGTCGCCGCGTTGAGCACCGTCGGATCGGGCATGGCCCAGATCACATCGACCTGAGGCGCGAGGAGCCGCGCCTTCTTCTCGACCTCGCCCGGACTCCGAACGGTGAGCGTCACGAGCTTCATATCCAGGCGCTCGGCCGCGGCCCGCGCCTGCACCACGGCCTCCTGGGTCTCTGCCGGGTTGTAGAGCACGCCGATCTTGCGCGTCTCGGGTAGCAGTTTCTTGATCCGGGCGAACTGAACCGAGGCGGGAACTTCCATGCTGACGCCGGTCACCCGGGGCTGCTCGGAGTCGGAGAGGTTCAACGCCTCCGGCCGGAACACCATGGCGTAGACCAGCGGAATCTGCTCTCCGCCCGCCCCGGCATCGAGGGCGACCCGGACCGCCGTCGATCCGACTGCCAGCACCACCTCCGGCTGCTCGGCGATGGCCTGGCGCGCCTGCTTCTCTTCCGCCGGCACGGTGAACGAACGCAGGCGAGAGCCCTCGGGAAGTTCACCCAGAGCGGAACGCGCGGCATCCGCGGTGACGGCGAAGTCGTTGATGCGATCGGGATAGAGCATCACGATGTCGCCGGCCAGCGGAGCACCGCCGACCGTCAACCCGATCGCAACAACAATGGCAAGGCGTCGAATCAAAATTCGAATCCGGTCTCGAGCACCATGGTCCGACCCAACAGGCGGGTGTCGGTCTCATCGTCAAAGAAGGTTTCGAAGGGTTGAGCGTCGAGAACGTTCCGTCCGATGACCCCGACGGTCCAGCTGAAACGCTGCCCGCCGCCGCCCCGGTAGCGCACCGCGACGTCGACCAGCTCGTAGCCGGGCTCCGGCGGTTGCGGATCGAGGAAGTGCAGCGAACCGACGTACTCACCCACGTGGCTTGCCGCGAGGTTCAGGTTCCAGCGCTTGCTCGGTCGCCAGTCGACGTTGAGCATGCCCCGCCACCTGGACGAGTAGGCCGTGGTGCCGTCGGCGGGATCCAGATCCACATCCCGGTAGGCGAAGCCGGCGGTCACGTTGAGCGTCGGCGAAACCCGGGCGCGCACGGTCACCTCTCCCCCGGGAATCGAGAAATCGTCCTGACGATTGATGTAGTAGACCCGCGCCTCGTTAGGCGATCCGGGCACGAACTCCGACGGCGCCCGCAGGATGTAGTGGCGGAACTTGTTGCGATAGAGATCGACGCTGAGGCTGACGGCGTCGCTGAACTCGTGATCCAACCCCAGGGCGATCGCATCGTTGCGCTCGCGCTCGAGGTCGGGAGACCCCTGGAAGGTCAAGATCAACCCAGGCGCGAGTTCCTGGGGCAGGAAGCGCTGGCGCACGAAACGCTCGTTCCAGGTCGGAGCGCGGAACGCCCGGGCGACCGAGCCGCGCAACCGGGTGCGGTCACTCGGCTGCCAGACCACCGCGACCCGGGGGGATATCGCCTCCTGTCCCCGGACCTCCTCGGCGTAGTCGAAGCGGATGCCGGAGATGACCCGCAGGCGGTCCCCCTTGGTTCGGAACTGGTTCTGGAAGAAGAAGCCGGCGCCGCCCAGTTGCTCGGGAGCATCGGGCAGCCGAACGACATCGCGCTCCACCCGGGCCAGCGAGGCCTCGACGCCGAAGCTGATCTCGTTGTTGCGGCCGAGGCTGCGGTCCATCCGCATGCTGACGTTGGCGGTGGTATCGACTTCCCGTTCGGCGCCGATGTTATCGGTGAGCGCATCGTCCGGGGCCTCGCCCTCGGGGTTATGACAGGTGGAACAGGTGGTCCCCTGGTAGCGCAGCAAGGAACCGTGGATATTCATCACGAACTTGCCGACGCTCTGCTGGTAGTGCGCCGTGACCACGTCGACATCGTGCTTGGAAGGCTGAGTCTGCACGCCCAGGCTGGGGAACGCGCCGACCTCGCTGGTGCGGCGCATCAGCGTCGCGCGGAAGTTTCCTCGCTGAAGCGAGAGATAGGCGGACTCGCGGCTGTGGCGGGTATCGCCGCTGAGCTCGATCGGGATATCCCCGTCGTTGCTCTCCAGTTCGAGAGTCGCCTCCCAACCCCTGGCCAACCAGTCGAAGCGGAACATGCGTTCGGCGACGTTGTTCTCGCCGACCCTCAGCTTGGCGCCGTAGGCCTGCCCTTCGACCCGATCCTTCAGCGCGTCTCCCGCCTCCTTGGAGATGATGTGAATCACTCCGGCGAAGGCGTTGGCGCCGTAGGCCACGGAGATCGGCCCCTTGATCACCTCGATCCGTTCGATCCGATCGAGCGGGTAGAACCCGTTGAAGTTCGGGTGGCCGGGAAAGCCTCCTTTATCAAAGGAGTTGTAGGGCGTGCCGTCGATCAACAACAGCACTTGTTCGGTGAAGGGGGACGATCCGGTCGAGCGGATCGAGATGTGTCCCCCCATCGGGGTGTAGCGCACATCGACGCCGGGCACGGTTCGGAGCAGATCAAAGATGTTGGCGGCACCGGACGCCTCGATCTGGCGTGCGGTGATCACCGTCGTGGCACCTGGGGCATCGGAGATCGGGACCGCGTCGATCGAGCCGGGATCATCCTCGAGGAGGAACAGCTCGTCGTCGGCGGCCACGGCGGCGCAGACCGCCAGCCAGATGGCCAGCGGCAAAGCAAACCAACGCCAATGGGTCATGCCGACCCCTCCGTCCCCCCGACCGGGGAAAGATGGTGCCGCGGAGCGTTGCGGACAAGAAAAGTGCCCTATCCGAAAACCCGCTTTACTTATTCCGGGTTTTCCGGGCGCATCCCTGGAGATCGTCGCGAAACGCCAGGAAGAGATCACCCAGGCGGGGCGTGGGACTGGATCAAGGTCGCACTATACGCACCCCAAAGGTGCACAGCCGGTAACTCCAGCCGTTTGAGTAGCGCATGCCGCCCCTTGGGTGCCATCCTCGACCTTGCCGGCACCACTGCCGGCATCGACGAGGGGGTCGTCATGAGTGACCGGCTTGCTGCATTCGTTCA
>CAZBZH010000447.1:0-4224 GCA_964496265.1 uncultured Acidobacteriota bacterium
TGGCCCTCTGCCTGGCGCTGCCGCTGATCGGTGCGCTGCTGACGCCGCTGATCGCCCGCGCCGGCGAGAACGTGCGCGAGGCCGCGACCTTCGTCACCGGCGGCACCCTGTTCGCCCTGGTGCTGTCCCTGGTCCCCGGCGTGCTGCGCGGCGAGACCGCCGGCTTCGACCTGGTGGAGCTGCTCCCCGGGCTCGCCATCAGCTTCAAGCTCGAACCCCTGGGCATGCTGTTCGCCCTGGTCGCCTCGGGCCTCTGGATCGTGACCACCGCGTACTCGATCGGCTACATGCGCGGGCACCACGAGAAGAACCAGACCCGCTTCTTCATGTGCTTCGCCCTGGCCATCTTCGGCGCCCTGGGCGTGGCGTTCTCGGGCAATCTGTTCACCCTGTTCGTGTTCTACGAGGTACTGACCCTCTCGACCTATCCGCTGGTGACTCACCATGGAAACGAGAAGGCGCGCAACGGCGGCCGGATCTACCTGGGCATCCTGATCAGCACCTCGATCGCCTTCCTGCTGCTGGCGGTGGTCTGGACCTGGAACCTGGCCGGCACCCTGGACTTCCGCGCCGGCGGCATCCTCGAGGGCAAGGCCGACGACAAGACGGTGATGATCCTGCTGGCGCTGTTCGCCTTCGGCACCGGCAAGGCGGCGCTGATGCCCTTCCATCGCTGGCTGCCCGCCGCGATGGTCGCCCCCACCCCGGTCTCCGCCCTGCTCCACGCGGTGGCGGTGGTCAAGGCCGGCGTGTTCACGGTGATGAAGGTCATCCTCTACATCTTCGGGCCGGAGCTGCTGCGGGACACCGGCGTCTCCGAATGGTTGATGTACGTGGCCGGCGGCACGGTATTGATCGCCTCGCTGGTGGCGATGACCAAGGACAACCTCAAGGCGCGGCTGGCTTATTCGACGATCAGCCAGCTGTCCTACATCGTGCTCGGCGCGGCGCTGGCCACGCCGGCGGCGCTGATCGGCGGCAGCATGCACATCGCCATGCACGCCTTCGGCAAGATCACCCTGTTCTTCTGCGCCGGCGCGATCTACGTGGCGGCCCACAAGACCGAGATCAGCACCATGCGCGGCATCGGCCGGGTGATGCCGGTCACCACCTTCGCCTTCATGATCGGCGCGATCAGCGTGATCGGCCTGCCGCCCATGGGAGGAGCCTGGAGCAAGTGGCTGCTGGCCCTGGGCGCCGCCGAGGCGGAGCAGGTGGTGTTCATCGCGGTGCTGATGATCAGTTCGCTGTTGAACATCGCCTACCTGCTGCCGATCCCGATCCGCGGCTTCCTCTTCGCGCCCGACGGCCATGAAGGGGGCAACGTGGCGATCAAGGAAGCGCCGCTGTTCTGCGTGGTGCCGATCGTGTTCACCGCGGTGGGCTGCGTGGTGCTGTTCTTCTACGCCGACAACCTGTACAGCATGCTGGAGCCCCTGGCCGGAGGTGGCAAGTGAGCGAACATCACGGTCGGCCCGTCTGGTCCGAACTGCCGCCGATCGTGCGGCGCATCGTCTGGATCCTGGTGGCGGTCAGCGCCGTCTCGGTGCTGGTCGAGTTTCTGCCCTACCACAAGCATGGCCACTACCCGATCGAAACCAGCTTCGGCTTCCACGCCTGGTACGGCTTCGTCTGCTGTTTCATGCTGGTGATCGTCGCCGCCCAGATGCGCAAGGTGCTGATGCGCCCTGAGGACTACTACGACGACGAGGACAGCGAACCGGGCCCGGGTAACGGAGAGGACGCATGAGCTTGCTCCACTCCCTGCCTCCCGGCTCGATCCTGATCCTGGGCGGCCTGCTCATTCCCCTGCTCAAGGGCCGGGCCAAGCAGGCGCTGATGCTGGCGCTGCCGGTGGCCAGCTTCGCCCACCTGCTGGCGCTCCCCGAAGGCAAGCTGCTCGAGATCGCCTTCTTCGACATGACCCTCAACCCGATCCGGGTCGACGGGCTGAGCCTGACCTTCGGCTACGTGTTCCACATCGCGGCGATTCTCGGCGTGATCTTCGCCCTGCACGTCAAGGACGACATGCAGCTGATGGCGTCGATGATCTACCCGGGGTCAACCCTCGGGGCGCTGTTCGCCGGCGATCTGGCGACCCTGTTCGTCTACTGGGAAATGATGGCGATCGGCTCGGTCTTCCTGATCTGGGCCAAGCGCACCAACCGGGCCTACCGGGCGGGCATGCGCTACCTGACGATCCAGGTGGGATCGGGTGTGCTGCTGCTCGCCGGCATCCTGCTGCACTACGCCGATACCGGGTCGATCGAGTTCACCCTGCTGGGCACCGGCAGCCTGGGCCGCAACCTGATCCTGCTGGCCTTCGGCATCAAGTCGGCGTTTCCGCTGCTGAACAACTGGCTGCAGGACACCTATCCCGAGTCCACGGTCACCGGCACCCTGTTCCTCAGCATCTTCACCACGAAGCTCGCCGTCTACGCCCTCTGCCGGGGCTTCGCCGGCACCGAGATCCTGATCCCGATCGGCGCGATCATGACCGCAACCCCGATCTTCTTCGCGGTGATCGAGAACGACCTCCGGCGGGTTTTGACCTACAGCCTGAACAACCAGGTCGGCTTCATGGTCTGCGCCGCCGGCGTCGGCACCCAGATGGCGATCAACGGCGCCGCGGCCTACGCCTTCTGCAACATCCTGTTCGAGGGGCTCCTGTTCATGACCATGGGTGCGGTGCTCTACCGCACCGGCACGATCAAGGGCTCGGAGCTGGGCGGCCTGTACCGCACCATGCCCTGGACGACCACCTTCTGCATCATCGGCGCCGCCTCGATCTCCGGCTTCCCGTTCCTCAACGGTTTCATCAGCAAGTCGCTGATCCTCGAGGCCACCGCCGGCGAACATCACACCGTCGCCTTCTTCCTGCTGCTGTTCGCCTCGGCGGGTGTGTTCCACCACTCGGGCATCAAGATCCCCTACTTCGCCTTCTTCGCCCATGACTCGGGAATGCGGCCCAAGGAAGCGCCCCGGCACATGCTGCTGGCCATGGGCATCTCCGCCATCCTCTGCATCGCCATCGGCAGCCCCTGGGGCGCCCAGTACTTCTACGAGTTCCTGCCCTACCCGGTGGACTACGAGGCCTACACCACCGGCCACGTGGTGGCCTACTTCCAGCTGATCTTCTTCTCGGCCCTGGCCTTCACCGCGCTGCAGTTGCTCGGCCTCTATCCGCCGGAGCTGAAGTCGGTCAACCTGGATACCGACTGGCTCTACCGCCGGGTCGGCAAGAACATCGCCCTGGGCATCGGCCGCATGCTCGGCGCCGTCCAGCGCTGGCTGGCCGGTTTCTCGGTGCGCCGGGTCTACGACGCCATCGACGGGGTGCAGCGGGTCTACGGCCCCGACGGGGTGTTCGCCCGCACCTGGCCCACCGGCGTGACGGTCTTCTGGGTCACGGTGATCTTCGCCGTGTTCCTGGCCGCCTACTACAGCTAACCCTTCGACTCGCTTCGCTCGCTCCCTTCGGCTCGCTTCGCTCGCTCAGGGCCGGCCAGCCTCGTCACAATCGCGTTGCTGGCGATAACGCCCTTTGTTTCAGGAACTTGGACCGGGTTTCTTGCTGGCGGGCCGGGTCGAATGCTATATTCCGGGGGTTTTGGCGGGTCTTTCGCTTTTCATCTGCTCGCGACAGGCGGGCTGACGGGTACATCGTGTCGATTCTGCTGACCATCATCCACATCATCGTCAGTGTCTTTCTGATCCTGGTGGTGCTGCTTCAGACCGGCAAGCGCGCCGACCTCGCCGGAGCCTTCGGCGGCGGCGGCAGCCAGACCGCCTTCGGCCCGCGCAGCGCGGCGACCTGGCTGTCCAAGGCCACCACCGGCGCAGCCGTGGTGTTCATGCTGACTTCGCTGAGTCTGGCGGTGGTCTCGAGCAAGGCCACCCGGGGTGGCGGCACGGTTCTCGACGACATCCCGGCTCCCGCCGGCGTCACCGAGACCATCCCGGTCGACCCGGCCGACGGATCCGCCCCTGCCGAGGCCGCCCCTGCCGAAGGCGGCGACGCCTCGAGCGAGGGAGACGACGCCGGTAGCGACGGCTCGACCCCGTAAGGGGGAAATCGGGTTCCGCCCCGGCGGTCCCGATGCTATCTTGTCTGACTTGCCCCGTGCCGAAGTGGTGGAATTGGTAGACACGCCATCTTGAGGGGGTGGTGGGCTAACGCCCGTGTGAGTTCGAGTCTCACCTTCGGCACCAGTAACTTACGCC
>CAZBZH010000448.1:0-4223 GCA_964496265.1 uncultured Acidobacteriota bacterium
GCCTCGATGGCGCCGTCGGGGTCGGGCATCTTGTCCCGCAGCAGGTGGGGGATCGCGGCGTTGGCCGAGGGGAACTGGTGGTCGAAGGTCTTGAGCAGGCCGCTGTCATCCCGGATCTGAGCGCTGAAGTTGGACTCATCCTCGTTCACCGCGACCAGCGGCATGTGGCAGTTGTTGCAGTTGGGTTCGGCCTTGGGCGGGTAGTAGAAGCTGGTGATGCCCTGGCCCGACACGCCGCTCAGCCAGAAGGCGTCGTAGTGGTTCTGGCCGCGCAGCCACTTGTAGTCGTTGAGCTCCGGCGGCAGGTGCACCTTGTGGCAGGTGCCGCAGTACTCGGTGGTGCGGTGCAGCGGCTTGAGGAAGGTGGCCTTGTGGAACTCCGGCTTGGCCTTGATCAGCTGGCGGTTGACCCACTTGAGGAAGTTGTTGTCGCTGAAGGTGAAGGGGTAGTGGGTCGGCTCGTCGATGGTGTAGTCGGCGTTACCCCGCACGCTGTTGACGTTGGAGATCGAGTGGCAGACGGTGCAGGTGATGCCCGCCTGGGCCATCTCGTCGCTGGCCAGGTCGTAGTTCGGGTCGTCGAACTTGGGGTCGTCGAAGGCGCCGCTGAAGAAGGGTACCGGGTCGTGGCAGCCGGCGCAGAAGCGGGAGCCCTGGACATTGCCGTCCCGCTCCATCATTACCTTGCGGGTCGCCAGCACGCTGGCCTCGTAGGGCGGGTTGTTGAACGAACTCCACTTGTGGACGCTGTGCATCCAGCTGTCGTGGACCTCGACGTGGCATTCCTGGCAGTAGGCGTTGTTGTCCAGCACCTCGGCGTCGATGAAGTTGCCGTCGGAGGTACGGGCAAGCGAGGGGAAGAAGTACTGTTCGCCGCTCTCGGGGCCGACCACGTTCCAGGCGCGAGGGTCCTGCTTGTGGAACAGCAGCATGCCGCCGGCGAAGGCCGCGGCCACGCCGGCCCAGGCCAAGCCGACCTTCCATTTGATCTTGCGCCCGGCCAGCCGGTGCAGCACGAACAGCCACATGGCGATCAGCGGGCAGAGGATATGCAGCCAGTAGGCGGTGGAGCGGGCGAAGGGGTTGTTGACCTCGAAGCGGAAGCCGAACAGCTCGACCCGGGTCAGGATGATGCCGGTGATCAGGATGGTGTTGGCCACCATGAACAGGGCGATCCCGACCCGCACCGCCCGTTTGTTGGGGCGGTTGTAGGCGTTCTTCCAGTGGATGATGCCGAAGACCACCACCGGGCCGATGAGGGCGACCCCCAGCACCAGGTGGAAGATGAACATGTTCAGGTAGAACCAGTTCTGGTATTCGACGCCGGCGATGGTGATGCTGATCAGGTAGACGGAGTTGATCACCATCACGGCGAACAGCCCGAAGACCACCGCCAGCAGGCGGCCTAGATTCGGACCGACCACCGGCACATATTTCTTGCGACGGCGAACCGGTTTCTTCGGGGTGTCGTTGGAACCTTCGGTCATGAGGGCCTCGCGATTCCGGCTCGGCCCCGCGGCACACCACGCCGCGCGAGTCACCTGACCGGAAGAGAACGAATATCGGCAGGAAGATACTCCGAGGCAAGTCTTCCCGCCATTCGCTGGATATGCGTTCTCTATGCGTTCAGGATTCGAGCGTATTCCTGCATGATTTGATAGTTATTTAGCTTTGCGGGTCGATCTGGAATGCGACCAGCGCGTCCGGTTTGCGCCCGCCCAGCAGCTTGGTCGACAGCGCATCGACCAGCGCCGACCACTCCGGGCGCCGGACCCAGTGCTCCGCCTTGAGCCGCTTGGTCTTGACCGGACGCTTGATCAGGAGCTCCGCCAGGTCCGGCCGGGGCCGCATCTGAGCGTCGATCGCCTCCGCCCGGAAGTCCGGTCCGTCGGTGAAGATCGCCATCAGGCCGAAGCCCGCCTCCTCGCCGGCGATCCGCAGCAGGGTGACCCGCCCCAGGGGACGGTCCTCCAGATGAGCCAACAGCCCCTCGACCAGCGGGTGGCCCGCGGCGTAGAAGTCGATGGTCTCGTCGGCCACCCCCTCCTCCCGGTCGAAGGTTCCGAGGAAACTCGAGCCCCCCGGCACGCCGGGCAGGCTGTCGACCCGGGCATGGTTCCCCAGCAGTACCGAGTGTCGGGCCTCTCCCGGCTGGGGCTCGGTGTGCAGGTTGAGCCGCTCGCAGGCCATCAGCACCACATCCTCGTTGAGTTCGTCCAGCTCCGGCGGCACCCGCTCGAGGATCCCCGGGCCGAGCTCGGCGGTGTAGGGCTCCTGATGAAGTTGCTGGAACGCCGCCTCGTGGACCCGGGAGAAGGCCTGGCGGGCCTCCTGCACGATGGCGTCGAACAGGCCCGAGGTGTCCTGGTCCTCGGGGCCCAGGGCCAGCTCCTCGATGGCGGGACGCACGCCGCTCAGCTCCCGTTCGACACCCCCCAGCGGCTGGCGGAACAGCCCGAGCTGTTCGTAGAGCCCGGCGATGTCCTTACCCAGGCCGGCGGGCGGCCGGAAGTAGGCGATCTCCACCGGTCGCCGGCGGCCGATGCGGTCGAGCCGGCCGATGCGCTGCTCGACCACCATCGGATCCCAGGGCAGGTCGAACAACACCATGCGGGTGCAGAACTCGAAGTTGCGTCCCTCGCCGCCGCACTCGGTGGAGACCAGCATCGACGGGCCGCTCTTCAGCCGGAACTGGGCGACCTCGATATCCCGCTGTCCCGGCGACAGGTCCTCGTGAAACACGCCGACGCGGATCTGGGAGGCCCGCCGCAGGGTGGTGCGGATGCGGTCCAGGGACTCCCGGTCGGCGACGAACACCAGCGTCTTGTCGCCGTCGTCCCGCCAGGTCTTGGCCTGCTCGGCCAGCCAGGTCAGCCGCGGGTCATCCTCCTCGAGGGCCTCGGCGGCGCCACGCAGTTCGAAATCGGCGGGGCGCAGCACCTTGAGCAGCGAGGCCGCCGACACGTGGGCGCGGCGGATGCGATCCAGCAGCCGCTTACGTTCCAGCGCATTCTTCACCGGGCGGCTGCGTAGCTGCCGCTCCAGCTCCATCCAGGAGTCCCAGCCGTCGATCTCGATCGGAACCCCCTGTCGGGGCGGGAAGCCGCCGACATCGGCGCGGCGGGTGGAACTCGTGCAGGGAGGCAGCGGCGTGCCCTGCTCCAGCCGGTCATCGAAGGAGACATCCTCTGGAAACTCGTCGGGGCGCAGCAACTGCAGCAGCCGGAAGAAACCGTGGGCGTCCTCTTCCAGCGGCGTGGCGGTCAACAGCAGCACGTGGCGTGCGGCTTCGGCGATCGGCTGCACCGAGCGGTACTCGGCGCTTCCCGGATGCCCCGGTGCGCGTTTGAGATGGTGCGCCTCGTCGACGATCAGCATCTCGATGCCCGCCTCGACCGCACGCTCGGTGAGCCAGGGTTCCGCGACCAGCATCTCCTGGCTGACGACCAACCGGTCGTGGGCCTCGAAGGGATTGAAGCCCTTGCCGTACTCCCGCTCGACGTCGTTGAGCCGCTTGTCGTCGAGCAGGGTGAAGACCTGGTGGTACTTGCGCCACAGTTCGCCGAGCCACTGCACGGTCAGCGTCGCCGGGGCGACCACCAACGTGCGGTCGGCGCGGCCGGTGCGCAGCAGATGGTTCAGGATCAAGCAGGCCTCGACGGTCTTGCCCAGGCCGACCTCGTCGGCCAGCAGCCAGCGCACCGGGTCGGTGCGGGTCGCCCGTTCCGCGCAGTGCAGCTGATGGGGAAAGAGCTGGATGCGGCCGCCGAGAAACGAACCGAGGCCGTCCGCCTCGCGGATGCGCTTGAGGTGCAGGGCATCGAGGCGCAGGGCGAAGTCTTCCGGCGGATCCACATCGCCGGCAGCCAACCGCTGGACCAGCGAGGCGTCGGGGTCCACGGGCCAGAGCGATTCGGAGTCGACAATCCGGCCGTCGGCCAGCTTCACCTGGGCGTCGTCGAGCTGCTCCTCGATCTGCACCGTCTCGCCGCTCTCGCCGAGCTCGGCCCGGGAACCCGGTTCGAACTCCAGCGGCCGCACGGCGTCGGAGTTCAGGGCGAAGCGCAGCAGCGATTCCACCCGGGCGAACTCCACGCTCATCTGGCGGCCGGCGATCTCGACGATCCGCCCGACCCCCAGGTCGCGGTTGTGGCGGTGGATCACTCGGGCGCCGGTTTTCCAGTCGAACTCGCTCAAAGATGCCTCGGCTCGGAATGAATGGG
>CAZBZH010000449.1:0-1954 GCA_964496265.1 uncultured Acidobacteriota bacterium
GACGTTCCTTGACGATCTCTACTGCTCGCCGGAGACCGACGCCTGCACGGCTTTTCGCTCGATCGACCCGGACCCGTCGGTTTTCGACTCCAGGATCGATGATCCTTTCGACTCTCGTTTCTTTGCGAGTTGCCCCAGGGCGTACGCCTCGGCGATCATCAGTACCGGCCGCTACTACGGTGAATGTGGCCGCACGGGGCCGCTCTCGCTGCGCGACCGCTTGTCGCTCTTCAACATGGGACGGCTCGGGACCTGGCAGGGGATGGAAGGCCTACAGTTCAACCTGAACCGGGACACCTTCTCGATCTACCTGGACAATAACGCCGGATTGATCACGCCGCTCCCGATCGCCGGTGAAACGGACGTCTGGCTGCGAGTCGGCGGATCCCGCTCGGTCTTCGATGCGCGTAGTCCGCTACAGGCCCAGATGCTGCTGTCCTACGCCGGTTGGCTCAAGCAGCATGGCGAACGGGAGACCACGGTCCCAGCATGCTACAACGGGATCTGTCGCGACTGGTCCATGCGGGGCGTGGCCGAGGATGATGACGACTACGACCTGGTCCGTGGAATTCTGCGCATCGCGAGCAGCTACTGACGGTGCAGGACGGCGTCGGTCGGCCCCGGGATCGGCGGGATCTCAGGCTTTGGCGCTGCCGCCGGGAACGAGCGCGGCGGGATCGAGGCCGTTGTCGGTCAGGACCCGCCGCCACATCTCCTCGGGCGGGCACTCGAGCACCGTGCGGGCGTCGGCTTCGGTGACGATCCAGGCGTGCTCGTCGATCTCCTGCTCGAGCTGGCCCGGTCCCCAGCCGGCGTAGCCGGTGTAGCAGTGGAAACGGCCGCCGGGCAGGTTGCACAGCCGGCTGAGAGTCACCGTCGAGGCGCTGACGTGGAGGCCGTCCATGGCGGGTTGGGCCTCGGCGTCCTCGAAGTCGTCGCCGAACATCACGAGCCCTTGCTCGGGTTGCACCGGCCCGCCGACGCGGATGCGCTTCTGCGGATCGCCGGCGTAGGGGATGTTCTGGGAGCCGCACAGTTGCTCGAGGCCCAGGTCGCTCTCCCGGTTGACCACCACGCCCATCGCTCCGGCCTCGCTCTGCTCCAGCAGCAGCACCACGGTCTGCTTGAAGTTGGGATCCATCAACTGGGGCATGGCGATCAGGAAGCTGGGAGCGAGTTTGTCCATACCTCTATTTTGCCCGACCCGGCCAGGGATGCCAGCGGGTCTCCCGCCGGGAAGGCCGGAAATCGGCTCTGGACGCGCTCTCGGCAGGTTTCCCGGGCCGGGGTTTGACCCTCGTCGCGGCCAGACTGTATATTGCGCGCTCCTGTGTCGGGCGGCGTAGCCAAGTGGTAAGGCAGAGCTCTGCAAAAGCTCCATTCGTCGGTTCGATTCCGACCGCCGCCTCCAGCGACACACGGTTCCGCTCCCACCTGATTTTTCCCCGGTTTCCGAGCCGAAAACCGGTTGCCCGTCAACCCTTGCGGTCCCGGCCGGACACACTACATTAGGCGCATGCTGCGTGCGAAAGAACAGGCTGCTTCAGGTCCGAAGCTGTTCGAACGCGTCCTCGAGAGTGGCTGTCGCCGCATCGCGATCCTGGGCCTGCACGCCCGCGCCGGAACCCGCACCGTCCTGGCGACCCTGATTCGCGAACTCCACGAGCAGGACAAGACCGTCGCGGTCACCTCGTTTCCGCGCTCCAATCTGGCCGACGTGACCCTGCCCGAGCCGACCACCCGGGTCGCGCTGCCTGCCGGGGCGTGGCTGGCCAACTCGGCCGAGACCGGCCGTGGCGATGCTGTCGAGTTGGAGCTGACCGAGGAGACCCGCTTCGAGGGCTCCCGCGGGCCGATCGGCATCAGCCGGGTGACCCAGGGGGGAGAGCTCGAGATCTACGGCCCCGAGGATGCCGGCGAGATGCGCGACGTGCTGAGCCGGCTGGCGGACGTC
>CAZBZH010000449.1:1964-4222 GCA_964496265.1 uncultured Acidobacteriota bacterium
GGGATCTGGGAGTTGGTGGCCAGGTACTCATAGGTCGCCGACGGGACCGTGTTGGTCGACGGAGGCTGGGGCCGCCGGGCATTCGCCTCACCCAGCGTGACCGACGGAGTGGTGCTGGTCGTGGGTGCGGGCTACTCGCCGACCCCCGAACGCTCCGCCGCCGCGGTGCGCTACCTGCTGGATGTGTTCGCCCTGCCCGAGACGACCCACGAGGCGCGGTTGGCCTGGGAGAACGCGGCCCAGAAGAACCAGATCGTGCTGGTCGATGAGAGCGGCGAGCCGATCGCCTCCCTGCCGCCGAGTCTGGCGCCGGGGCCCGCTGCCGATGCCATCGTCGAGCAGGCGCCCCGCTGGGTGGTGCTGCCCAGCGGACTCAACGACGAACTGCTGGCGCCGCTGGTGCGCACCGAGTTCCGCTGCACCCTGGTGGTACGGGATGCCACGCGGGTCAACGGCGCGCCGGTTTATCTACGGGCGTGGACCAAGGCCGGGGGCAACGTCGAGGTGGTCGACGCCACCCGGGTGATCGGAGTGGCCACCAACCCGGTCAACGCCACCGGCCCCGACGCCGACGGGCGGGCGTTCCATCGGATGGTCGCCGAGCAGCTTCCCGACGTGCCGGTGCATGACGTGGTGCTGGAATCGTCGGGCAAGGCCCGCCGCCCGGTCTGGAAGTTCTGGGAGCGCTAGTTTCCGTCTGCCGGATCCGGCGCCTGCTGGGACCCGTCCTCGGCGTCCACGATGCGCAGCTCGCCCTGAACCCACTCGATCGCCCGGGCGCCGCCGTCCTTCCACATCGCCACATCGGCGCGAATCAGCGCGCCGCCGAAGCGTGAGGTCACCCGCCCGCTCTCGACCGGCGTGTGTCCGATGACCATGGTGTGAGACTCGAGGGTATCGAGCACCGCGCGCAGGGTCGCTTCGACCTCTCCGGCGTCCTTGAGCGCGTAGTCCCGGTGCCACAGCGGCCCGTCGGAGCGCAGAGCCAGGTACTGCTTGCCCGCGTAGACCAGCTCGGCGGCCTGCTTGACCTCGTCGGCGACCCGTACCCCCGGATCCTCGTTGATGCGTTTGGCCAGCCCGAGGATGTCGGGCAGCTGCATCAGGCGGTTGACCACCCCGGCCTCTTCCAGCACGGCGAGAGCCTCGAGCCAGCGGCCGAGCTCTTCCCGGTTGCGGCGGTTCAGCTCTTCCAGGCCGTCTACTGCCAGGGAGGGGGAGAGGCCACCATGGCAGAACACCACGCCGTTGATCTTCACCGCCAGGGGCAACCCCAGTAACCACTCGCCGATCTCGCCGTCGGCGGACATGGCGCGGTTGCGGGCGAAGAAGCCGGGAGGGAAGCTCTCGGTGAACGCCGCCTCGAGGTCCTTGCGGGTGCCCTGGCTGCTGCGAAGCCGCTGGTAGAGCTTCAGCTGTTTCTTGCGTTCCTTCGCGTCGACCTGGTCGGCGAAGTCGGCGTAGGCGCCGTCGCTGACGTAGCGCAGATCGCGGGTCAGGTTCATCGCCTCGTGGTTGCCCATCAGTACGTGAACCCGGCCCCCGGCGTCGAGGGCCTGTTGCTCGAGCCGTCGAACGAGCTGCACTGCCTCGAGGCCGTCATCTCCACGGTCGAGCAGATCGCCGACGAATACCAGGTGGGTCTTGCCCCCGCTCCAGTTCCCGTCGTCGTCGATCAGGCCGGCCTTGTGCAGGATGGAGCGGGCCTGCTCCAGCTTGCCGTGGACGTCGCCGATCGCCACGACCCGGTCGATGCCGTTGTAGACCGCCTGGCCGGCCGCAGCCGCAGCTGGAGCGAGCAGCAGCAGGGTCACGATCAGGGCGCGCATCAGGGTTGGTCTCATGGGGGACCTCCGATGGGAAGTCTCAGGGTGAACGTCGTGCCCGAGCCGGGCGTGCTGTCCACTCCGATACTTCCATGATGCTCGGCAATCGTGCGGTGGGCAATCGCCAGGCCCAGACCGGTGCCGACCCCCCGGCCCTTGGTCGTGAACCCGGGCTCGAACAGTTGGCCGAGGTGCTCCCGGGCGATGCCGCGTCCGCTGTCGCGAAACTCCAGCACCACGTCCTCCGCCTCCCGGCGGGTCACGATCTCGATGCGGCCGGGACCTTCGATGGCGTCGACGGCGTTTTGCAGCAGGGTCATGAACACCTGGTTCATCGCGTCGGGCCGGCAGCGCACCGGGGGCAGGTCGCCGTAGTGACGGACGACGTCGATGGAGTCCCGGGTCCGGTGCCCCAGCAGCGCCAGGGCGGCG
>CAZBZH010000450.1:0-4220 GCA_964496265.1 uncultured Acidobacteriota bacterium
ACCCTCGACGAGGAAGCCCTGCGCCGCCTCCGTCGGCATACCTGGCCGGGCAACGTGCGTGAGCTCGAGGCGGTGCTGGTACGTGGCCTGCTGGCCGCGGATGGCGGGGACCTGCGGGAGGAACACCTGAGCCTGGACGACCGGAGCGCCATCGCGTGCCGCTCCCGGCTCGAGCGGGAGATGATCGAGCAGGCACTCGCCGCCACCGGGCACAACCTGACCCGGGCGGCCCGGAGGATCGGCTGGTCCCGGCAGAAGCTCTACCGGCGGATCGAGAGCCTCGGCATCTGCCGCCACCCGGAGGCCGATGAGGAGCGGTGAGCGCTAGTCCCGCTCGGGGCGTTCTTCCCGGGGCACCATGTCGTCGGCCAGCTCCACGTTCCAGTAGGCCTCGTCGAGGAAGGTCTTCCACTCGTCGTGGCAGCCGCCGATCCAACCGGCTCGCAGAATCGGATGTCCGGCCGGCTTGCGCGGCTCGCGGATCAACTTCATGCCCGCTTCCTCGGGCGTGCGATTGCCCTTCTTGCTGTTGCAGCCGATGCAGGCGCAGACCACGTTGAGCCAGCTCGATCCCCCGCCCCGGGAGACCGGCATGATGTGGTCGAGATTCAACTCACTCTGGGCGAAGCCCTTGCCGCAGTACTGGCAGCGGTTCCGATCCCGGTGGAAGATGTTGCGCCGGGTGAAGCGCACCTCCCGGTGCGGTAGCCGGTCGTAGTGAACCAGCTGGATCACCCGGGGAATGCGGATGCGGCGGGTGGGGGTGCGAATGGTCCAGTCACCGGCGCCGGGCGGCAGGTCGCACCAGTTCTCGAAGTCGTAGGTGATGAAGTCATCCCCTACCGCCTTGGCCCTGCCGGCGTAGAAGAGTCGGAACGCACGTTTGACGTCGGTGATCTGGACTGCCTGGTAGAGACGGTTCAGTACCAGGACTGCGTCACTGCTCATGTTGCGGCGTCCTCCCTGGCCGGGGCAGCCCCGGCCGCGTGGCTCACTCCATCAAGGGTTGCTCTCCTGGACCGGGGTCAGTTCCTCCCCCGCACGAGTCTCTCGACAGCTTCCGTAACCTCGGGCCCGAAGCCGTCGGCGCGCAGCACGATCTTCCCCTGGCCGTCGACGACCAGGTGGGTGGGGACATCCTGCACCCCACATGCCGCTCCGACCGCGTCGTCTCGATCGAACAGCAGGGTGCCCGGTGGGTCCTTGCGCTCGGCGAACTCCTTCAGCTTGGCCTCGCTCTGCCGGGTCGACACCGCGACCAGCAACAGCTTGTAGCCGCGGCCGGACCAGCGGTCCGACAGTTCGCGGACCTGGGGCAATTCGTCCCGGCAAGGGGGACACCAGGTGGCGAAGAACACCATGTGGGTCGCGGCCGAACCGCCGCCGACCGAAGCGTCGACACCGCGCAGCGGGTCCCGGGCCTTCAAGGGGAACGAGAGATCTCCCGCGAAGACGCTTCCGGCGCAGAGCAAGGACAACAGAAAAAGAAGGACGGCCGGCGCCGCTCGACATACGAGCCGCGCGGCCTGGAGCCTTGGTGGGTCGGAACTCCGCCTCACGCCGCTTGCTCCTTCCGTCCTGCCTGGCCCCCGGGTCGGTTGCCCGGGATCAGGCTCGCAGGACCAACATGCGGACGGCCTGGTAAAGGAAGTAGGCCGCCACCGCCATCATACCCAAACCGAAGATCCATTTGACCGCGTTCATCCAGCGGCCGGGTTTGGGCAGGCTGGCCAGGGTCCCCGCGGAGACGCCGACCAGCAGCAACAACATGCCGATGCCGAGCCCGTAGACCAGGAGCAGGAACCCGCCCCAGGCGATGGCGCCGGTATCGGCTACGTAGACAAGCAATACGCCGGTTACCGGCGCCGTGCAAGGCGCCGCGACGAAGCCGGCGGCGATGCCCATCAGGAACGCGCCCAGATAGCCGCCGCGCTGGGCGCCCTGGGCCTGAACGTTGGAGAAAACGCCCGGAACCCGAATGGTCACCACACCGAGCATCGCCAGCGCGAAGAACAGGAACAACAGGCCGATCAGCCCGAAGATCGCCGGATGCCGGGTGAAGGAACCGAACTGGGCGCCGATCATCGCCGCGATGACGCCGAGGACTCCGTACATCAGGCCCATGGCCACGACGTAGATCCCGGACAGCCCGATTGCGCGCTTGCGGTCGCCACCCGCCGCGCCCCCGATGAAGGTCGCGGTGACCGGGATCATCGGATAGACGCAGGGGGTGAGAGAGGTCACCACACCGGCCGCGAACACGTAGAACACGGCGGTGGGAGACCCGGCCTGGAGCTGGGCTTCCAGCATCTCCTTGAGGGCGTACCCCCATTCGTTGGCTACCTGCTCCAGGGATTCGAGCATGATCTAGAGAACCTTCTCCACCCGGTCGACGAGCTGCTGCTTGCTCAGCAGACCGACGTGCTGGTCCTTGACCTGACCGTCGCGAATGAAGAGAAGGGTCGGCACCGAGAGGACCGCGAACTTGGCGGCGGTACCCGGCGCTGAGTCGACGTCGACCTTCACCACCTTGACCTTCTCGCCGTAGTCTCCGGCGAGCTCATCGACGATCGGCTCGAGCTTCTTGCACGGCCCACACCAGGACGCGGAGAAGTCGACGACCACCGGCAGATTGCTCTGGAGGACTTCGCTCTCGAAGTTGCTGTCATCGGCCTTGATCACTGCACTCATGCAATCACCTCTATGGCGCGGATTCCAACCTGGAACCGCGGTGGCCCACGGCCCGCGACAGGCCCTGCCACTGGAAAAACGAACGGCTCCCGCGGGAACCACGGGGCCGCTGCGCTCGAACCCTCCCAGCCGAGGCGGGAGGGATACCCGGGCGCGAGAAACGATTATAGATCGGAGTGGACGACCAGCGCAGCAGGGAGGATCGGGCTCCCCGGAAGGTAGGCTGCCTGCTGGAGTTCGGGCTCGCCCTCGAGCCGGATCGTCTCGAGATCCGGGTAGTAATTCCCCCGAACCCGGAGCCGGGAGCCCCGCATCCGGGGGTCGAAGACGACCTGCCGGGCCGCCTGGGAATCGGGATTCACGTACCAGTAGCCGCCTCCCTCGAGCTTGAGGGCGTTGAAATGGCGGCGATGGGTGCAGGCTCGCTGGTGATCGACCGATTTCCCGGCCTTATCGCACTGGAGATCGACCACCGTGGCGGTGCGGACCACCGGCTCAGAGACCGGTCCGGCGTCGCCGAAGCCAGGAAACAGGGTCACCGCCGCCAGAGCGACGACCGCCGCCGCGGCGACCATGGCCACCTGCGGGGTCAGGAAACGGCTCCAGAAGCCGCCCTGGGCGGCCTGAGAGGTCTCCTGGGGAGCCAACTCCTCGACCTCCTGGTCGAGCAGACTGGAAAGCCGGGTTTCCAGCCCCGGAGGAGCTGTGGCCCGTTCGGCCTTGGATTTAATTACGCTCAGGAATGAATTCTCGACTTCGAGAATCCTGGCGCACATTTCGCAGCTGTTCAGGTAGCCCTGAAGCTCCTCGCGAAGCTCAGCATCCACCTCATCCGCCTGGAAATGGTAGACATGCTGCTTGAAAATGGCGCAGCACTTCCGGTTCGAGCTCATTCCCCTGGTTTCCTTTTCCTCACCCCTGCTTACCAACACTGGAGGGGGGCTTCCCTATTCCACGGCGTTTGGCATATTCCAATAATTCGTTCTGGAGCAGCTTCCGGCCGCGGTGTAGCCGGCTCATGACCGTGCCGAGGGGAATCGACAGGGTCTCGGCGATTTCCTTGTACGACATGTCCTCGACCAGGGCCAGCAGGACCACCGAGCGGTAGTCCTCGCTCAGGTTGTCGATCGCCTGCTGGACCTCGGTGTCCAGCACCCCCTCGGAGAGGATCTCCTCGGGAGAGCGGGGCTGGTTCTGGTTGAGGAACTCCTCCTGGACCACCTTGTCGTAGATCGGCTCGATCTTCTCGAAGTCGACCTCATCGGGACGGACCTTCTTGGCCCGGTAGCGGTTGATGAAGGTGTTGCGCAGGATGCGGAACAGCCAGGCCTTGATGTGGGTGCCCGGCTTGTAGGAGTCGAAGAAGCGGAACGCGCGGAGGAAGGCCTCCTGGACCAGGTCCTCGGCGTCCTTGGGGTTGCGCGTCAGCTTGAGCGCCAGGTTGTAGAGCGCGTCCAGGTGCGGGAGGGCGACCTCCTCGAACTCGGCTTTTCGCGCGTGAGGGACCTTCCCCACTCCGGCCTCCTCTT
>CAZBZH010000451.1:0-4208 GCA_964496265.1 uncultured Acidobacteriota bacterium
AACGCCTTGGGATGGTAGAGCAGCAGCTCCGCATCCCGGCTCGAGGCCCACTGGTCGTCCAGCATCTCCCGCTGCATGTCCTTGATCTGAGGTAGCAGTTTCACTGCGGCGCGAATCCACTGCAGGATGCCGGCGCGAGGGGATCCGATGATCTCCTTGACCGCGTCGCTCTCGATGAACTGGATCAGCCGGTCGTCGAGATAGCCGTAATCCAGCTGCCGGGAGCGGATGAACGGCTCGAAACGCTGGCAGGTGCAGATGCGGACGCTGTGTCCGCGAGCCCGCAGCCGGACGCCGAGGGCGACGAAGGGCTGCACGTCCCCCCGGGTGCCGAGGGTCAGCATCACGATGCGCATGGTCACTGGCTCCGCAGAAAGTTGGTGACGGAACGCTGCCGATCCGGGCCGACCATAGTAAAGTCAACGGCGATAGAGGGGGGAACCCCCGAGACAAACTGTGCGCCCGTAGCTCAATGGACCAAGCCGGGCCTGGCGCGTGCAGAGACGTTTCGGTGGGGACGAGAGCCGGACGTACGGGAGGGCACCTCTTCGCCACCCGCACCCGGAATCCGGTTCGACCGGCCTACCGACGCGCTTCGGGCGCCGACGGATCTGCACGACCCAGGTCTGCTAGAGCGCTGGCCTGTTAAGCCGGAGACGCGGGTTCGATTCCCGTCGGGCGTACCACCTCGGAGGGGCGAGGTTGGGCGGATCCTACGATCCCCGCGAGCATGAGCCACGCGTTGCGCAAGCCTGGGATGAAGCCGGTTGCTATCGCGCGCCACGGCTTCCCGCGGGGCGCAAGTTCTACAACTACGACTCCGGGCCGTTTCCCAACGGACCCTTGCACATGGGTCACGTGCGGACCTACGTGCTCGGCGACATCGTCGCCCGCTTCCGCCGTGCGATGGGGGACTCGGTGCTCTACGCCACCGAGTGGGACGCCTTCGGCATGCCGATCGAGATCGAGGCGCGAAAGCACGGCGTCTCGCCGCGAGCTCACGTCGAACGCTGGATCGCCTCGATGGAAGTGCAGATGCGGCGTCTCGGAATCAGCTACGACTGGTCCGCCGTGCGCGCCACCTGCGACCCGGCGTACTACCGTTGGACCCAGGCGCTCTTCCTGCGCTGGTTCGAGCGCGGGGTGATCGAACGGCGGCTCGCCGCGGTGCCCTATTGCGAGCATTGCGACACCTCGCTTTCGCGCATGCAGACCGAGCGGGACCGCTGTTGGCGCTGCGCCCGGCCGGTCGAACGACGTCGTTCGTGGCAGTGGTTCGTCAAGATCGCTCCGCGAGCTCAGTCGTTGCTGGATAGTCTGGATAAGCTCGAGGGCTGGAGCCCGCAGGTGCGCCGGTTGGTCCGGGCTCTGGTCGACGATCGACGAGCGGGTATCGGGCGGCGGGACTGGATGATCTCCCGGCAGCGGGCGTGGGGTACCCCGATCCCGGTGGTGCACTGCGAAGGGTGCGGGCCGGTGCCGGTGCCCGAGGCGCAGCTCCCCGTCGAACTCCCCGACGATGTCGACTGGGGCCGGGGCGCCGAGGGGCTCGCCGACCATCCGGATTTTCGCGAGGCGTCCTGCCCGGCCTGCGAGGGCGCGGCGGTTCGCGAATGCGCGACCCTCGATTGCTTCTTCGACGATGTCTGGTGCCAACTCGCGGGCCTCTCCGAGCTGGACGGACCGGTTCGTTTCGACGGGGCGCGGGTCAGCGCCTGGATGCCGGTCGATCGCTTTCACAGCGGACTCGACACCGTGGTCTACCTGCACCTGCATCGGTTCTTCACCGCCGAGCTTCACGAGCAAGGGGAACTGCCCTTCGACGAGCCGATCCTCGGGCATCGCGGCCATGAGATGGTGTTGGCCCGGGGCCGCAAGATGAGCAAGCATCTGGGGAACGCGGTCTCGCCGGCGGCGCTGATCAAGCGCTACGGGGCCGATACCGTACGGGTCGCGGTGGTCTCCGCCGCCGCTCCGCTCAAGGCCATCGACTGGAGCGACGCATTGCCCGAACGATCCAGCCGTTGGCTCGGGTCGATCGCCGAGCTCTACCAGGGCGTCGCGGCGGCGGGCAGGGGGGCCGCCGGTTCCGATGAGGTGCCGACCCGGGCGGGTCAGAGCCTTGGCGTCGCAGGCCGGCGAATCATCGGGGCGATCCGATCGATGCTCGAGGCCGACCGTCCCCGGGCAGCCCTGGCGGAACTCGAGGCGCTGTTTCGCCGCATCGAGCGCTTTACCCGCGGTCGCCTGGACAGCGGCCGGCTCTCCGCCGCCGATCGGGGAATCCTGGAGGAGCTACTGGCGGCCGGAGCGGTGCCCCTCTCGCTGTTCGCGCCCCATCTTGCCGAGCAGGCATGGGGATGGCTCGGCCGTCCTCCCTTCGTGGTCACGCAAGCCTGGCCCGGCTCTTCGGCCGGAGCGGCTCACGGAGTCTCGCCGAAGAACTCGGGCGGATAGCGCACGGTACCGGAAACCCCCTCGAGCGCTCCGGCTTTCAGCTCCAGCGCCATGCAGTACTCCCCGGGGACCTCGAAGGGCAGCGCGATGCCGAACTCCGATGCCCGGCGGTAGCCGAAGCGCGGGTAGTAGGCCGGATGGCCGAGCAGCACCACCGACCCGTGGCCCAGTTGCCGGGCCCGGTGGTGGGCCTCCTCGATCAGCGCGCCGCCCAGTCCCCGGGACTGGTGGCCCGGTTCGACCGAAACCGGCGCCAGGGCGAGAGAGGGATGCTCCTGGGAGCCGTCGGCGATGCGTATCGGGGTCAGCAGGATGTGCCCCCGCAGTGCGCCGCCGACCTCGGCCACGATGGATAGATCCGGAATGAAGCCGGGTGCATTCCGTAGCCGCGCCACCAGATGGTGCTCGCTGTGATCGCCGTGAGGGTCGTCGCGGAAGGCGGCCTCGATGATCTCGGCGACCCGGGGGCGGTCCTGTTCGGTCTCGGTGCGCAGGTTGACGTGCATCGCGGGATTGTACGCGGCGGCCTGGAAGATGGTTTGAACCCATGCTGCGTTTCTGCGTAACCAAGGGCGACACCCGACTCACGTCGGAACCGGAGCATCGTCGCGATTCCGAGGAGATACCGATGAATCGACTGCTAAGCGTTCTGTTCCTGGCCGCGCTCTGTGGCCCTCTCGTCGCCGCGGAGGGACCCGCCGGGTTCTGGAGCGGAGCGATCCAGGTTCCCCAGAATCCCCTCGAGGTGATGGTGGAGCTGGAGCAGCGGGACGGTGCCTGGCACGCGGCGGTGTACATCCCCTCCCAGGGGGTGCGCGGCGCGGAAATGAAGAACGTATCGGTCGATGGGGCCGCGGTCGGCTTCGCCATTCCCCAGGTACCGGGGGATCCGACCTTCGCCGGGAACCTCGCCGGGGACACCCTCTCCGGGACCTTCACCCAGGGCGGCCAGTCGATTCCCTTCGAACTGACCCGCGGCGAGAAGCCGGCGGAACTGAGCGTCGACATCTACGCCGAGTTCCGCAACGATCCGCTGCCGGGCGACGGGCTGGCGGGGAGCTGGAAGAGCCTGCTCGACGCGGGCCCGCACCGCTACCGGTTGGTACTCGAGGTCGAGCAGGGAGAGGCCGGCCTGACCGCGACCCTGCGCAATCTCGATCGGGGTCCCGATACGCCCCAGCCGATCCAGCAGGTTTCCCTCGAGGGGCGCTCGGTCACCCTCGACATCGGTGGCGGCGCGACCTTCGAGGGCACCCTCAACGACGACGGCTCCCAGGTCGAGGGCACCTTCAAACAGGGCCCGGCGGAGCTGCCGATGACCCTGTGGCGGGCCGGCTAGGTGACATCGAAGGGCACCCCGTCTGCCTCGGAGTGACACCCAACGTCAGCCCCCGCTAGGGGGTTCTCGGACAATCCGCCAATTTCCGCCTATCTCGCCGGCCGGCGTGTATATGCGCTTATTGGCTTATGTATTGCTGCTCATCCGGACGCTCGAGCAACTGTTCGCAAGCGACCGGGGAGAGGATTGGGCAGCGTTCAAAGCGATCCGGCCGAGGCCCTGCACGCGCGGGTGTCCGAGGCCGAGACCGAAATTCAGAGCCTCTGCTCCGAGATCATGGAGCGCTACGAGGAGTGTGCCCTCGTCTACCGCCTCTGTGACCGGATGGGCACCGTGCTGGGCGAGGACGCCATCGCCGGCATGGTCCTCGAGGAGGTCGCCCGGGTCCTGCAGGCCGAACACGGCGAAGCCT
>CAZBZH010000452.1:0-4206 GCA_964496265.1 uncultured Acidobacteriota bacterium
CACCGCGCCCAGACCTTGGCCAGCTCGGTCTTGCCCACCCCCGGCGGGCCCTCGACCAGGAGCGGCTTCTGCAGACTGTCGGCAAGGAAGACGGCGGTGCTGACGTTCCCGGTGCTGATGTAGCCCTGGTCCTGGAAGGCGCGGGCCACCGCGGCCTGGTCGACGAAGCGGGTCACGGTCCCGCGACGGGCGTCACGCGAATGCCCTGGCGGTCGAGCTGGCTGGCCAGGGTGCGGTACTGCTTGTTCTCGGGCTGGAGCCACATCGCCAGGCGCAGATGCTCCGCCGCTTCCTGATGACGTCCCAGGCGCACCAGGGCGGCGCTGAGGTTCCCGTGGATGCGGGGCATACAGGGCTGGCGCCGCACGGCGGTGCGCAACTCCCGGACCCCTTCCTCCAGCCGCCCCTGAAGCACGTAGGTCGAACCCAGCGCCTGGGCGAAGGTGACCCGCTCGGGGAGGATCTCCCGGGCGATCTGCATGTGGGCCACCGCCTGATCGGCCATGCCCAGCTCGCGCAGCAAGAGCGCGAAGTCCAGGTGGCTGTCGGCATGCCGCGGCGCCAGCTCGAGAACCTGCTGCCAGGCGTGGAGCGCGTCCCGCGCCCGGCCCACCCGTTCGAGGCAGGAGGCGCGGCGGCGCTGCACGTAGGCCTGGAAGGGCCCGTCGGGCATCCGTTCCATGTAGGCGTCGTAGAGCTCGAGGGCCGGAGCGAACTGCTTGTTGATCCACAGCCGGTCGGCGTCGAACAGGGTGTCGTGATCGAGCATCGGGTCGATCGCCACGGCCCGCTCTCGTGCCTCGGCGGCCGCGTCGGTCTCGCCTAGACCGTCGAGCGCCCGGGACAGCAGATACCAGAGCGCCGCGTCCCGGGGCACCTCCTCGACCAGGGCGCGAAGCTGTTGCGACGCCTGCTCATGATCTCCCGCCTCGGCGGATTGAATCGCCTCGAAGCGCCGCCGTTCCTGGTCCGGATCGATCCGGCCCGGAGCCCGCAGGTGGCGCTTGAGCGTGCCGCCGATCCAGCGGGATGCGGTCGGCATGTACCCGCCGATGGTCGAGAGGGACAGGGTGACCAGGTCGCTCTCGATCCCCCGGTCCCGCAGGGCGATCAGGGTCTCGAGGGGATCGGTCGAGGGGAAGTCGGAGACCTGCTGAGACAACGCCGAACGGGTGGTGAAGTAATCGGCGTCGATGTCGAGCAGCACCGGCTCATCGATCGCCGGCAGATCGTCCAGCTCGCAGATGTAGATCGGCGTGCCGAGCAGGGTGCCGCGAATGACCCCGTTGGCGATGCGCAGCTTCTGCGCCTCCTCCAGCGAGATCATCTGCATCTTGTAGACCAGGCGTTGACGCACCAGCTCCCGGGCCGCGGCGTCGTCGGGGAGCGTCCCGTCGGGCACGACCCAGATCAACTCGCGCACCAGCCCGAGGCGCACCGCCGGGTAGATGAAGTTCCAGATCGAAAACCCCGCGAGGGCGCGATCGTCCATCGCGTAGGGGTGAACCTCGAACTCGCCCAGGCGGCGGGTCTCACTGGCCGCCAGCCGGGCGATGGTCTCGTCGGGCAACCAGTCGAAGTCGGCGTGACCGTCCAGGTGGACCACCACCCGGTCGCGCACGCCGGCGTCCCGCCAGGCCAGCAGGGCCGACGAGTGGTTCTCGAACAGGTGCACCCGGGGGATCGGCTGGGCCCCGACCAGGCCGGCGCCCAGCCCGTTCTGCGCCTCGGAGGCGTTGCAGCTCCAGAGCAGCGGCAGCGCGCAGAGCGCGGCCAGGGCGGTGCGATACCGCCGGTGCCCGGGGGAAGGCTGCGAGCCGGCCCGTTGCGACGGGCTTTTTGGGGTTGATTCCACCGATTTCATTCCCGAGAAACTATATCCCCCGGGTTGCGGTGGTGCCATCGAGGCCCGGATCGCCCCGGTTCAGCCCCAGGGCCCCTCGTCCAGCGGCCGTGTACGCTCCTCATCACGCCAGGAACGGACCTGTTTCTCCCCCAGAACGCCCCGCAACAGGACCGGACGGCCCGCCCGCAGGGCCGGAAACTCCAGGGTGCCCCGGGCGGGATCGGCGAGCCGGACACCCTCCTGCTCGACCCGCTCCCGGACCTGGCAGAAGCGGTTGAGCAGCTCGAAGTAGACCGGATCGACCGCACGGTCGGTCCCGCCGCCCCCCTGGCGTCGTTCAAGGGTGCGGTAGAGCTGGCGCAGCACCCGCACGGCCGGGGTCAGCTCCCGCAGCGCGGCGGAGGCAGACGAGGGGGTAAACAGCTTGTTCAGCGGGGAAGTCGGCATGGTGGAGATCGCTCCCGGAGGCCGACGGGACGCCAAAACGGTAGCCCTCTGCCCGGTCCGGCGTCAAGCCTCGGCGACCGGTGCCGATCCTTGACGCTGTGAAGGCGCTCCGCTACCGTTGAGGGCTTCTCGCAAACCGGCGAAAACACCGTCGGAACAGCTCGTCAGGCCCAGGCAGACGCGGCCTCAGGGAGTCCCCGTTGAGCGACCAGCACAAGTACGACGTCACGATCATCGGCAGCGGTCCGGGCGGTTATGTCGCCGCCATCCGCGCCGCCCAACTCGGCCTGGCCACCGCCGTGGTGGAGATGGCCGACCGCCCAGGCGGGACCTGCCTGCACTGGGGCTGCATCCCGACCAAGGCGATGCTCCACACCGCAGAGGTGCTCGAGACCACCCGGCACGCCGGCGACTTCGGCGTGAAGGTGGGGGCGGGCAAGCTCGACCTCAAGGGCCTCGACGCTTACATGAAGAAGATCGTCGACGGCAACGTGAAGGGGGTCGAGTACCTGTTCAAGAAGAACAAGATCACCCTGATCAAGGGCCGCGGAAAGCTCGCCGGCCAGGGCAAGGTCGAGGTCACGCCCAAGGACGGCAAGCCGTTCCTGGTCGAGACCGCCTGCACCATCCTGGCCACCGGCACCGAGATCAAGGGCCTGCCCGGCGTCGAGTTCGACGGCAAACGGGTGATCAACTCCGACCACGCCCTGTTCCAGGGCCGGGTGCCCAAGGCGATGGTGGTTCTCGGAGCCGGTGCCGTCGGCGTCGAGTTCGCCTCGATCTACAAGAGCTACGGCAGCGACGTGACCATCGTCGAGCTGCTGCCCAACCTGGTTCCGATCGAGGACGCCGACCTGGGCAAGGAACTGACCCGCAACTTCAAGAAGCGGGGCATCGACGTGCACGTGGGCACCTCGGTGGACAACGTCGAGGTGGGCAAGACCAACGTCAAGATCACCGCCAGCAAGGGCGGCAAGAAGGTCGAGCTGTCGGCGGAGACCCTGCTGGTCGCCATCGGCCGCCGCCCGCTGACCGAAAACCTCGGACTCGAGGGAACCGGCGTCGAGGTCGACCGGGGCTTCATCAAGGTCGACGCGATGATGCGCACCGGGGAACCCGGGGTCTACGCCATCGGCGACATCGTGCCGACGCCGGCGCTGGCCCACCTAGCCTCCCACGAGGGTATCGTCGCCGCCGAACACGCGGCGGGCCTCGATCCCCACGCCATCAACTACGACCTGGTGCCCTCCTGCACCTACTGCGACCCCGAGGTCGCCTCGATCGGCCTGTCCGAGGCCGAGGCCAAGGAGCGCGGCTACGACGTGGCCGTGGGCAAGTTCCCGTTCACCGCGATCGGCAAGGCCAAGATCCTGGGCGACACCCGCGGGTTCGCCAAGATCGTGACCGACAAGAAGTACGACGAAGTGCTGGGCGTTCATCTGATCGGCCCGCATGCTACCGAGCTCCTGTCCGAAGCCACGGCGGCGCTCAACCTCGAAGCCACGGCCGAATCGCTGTTCAACGCGATTCACGCTCACCCGACCCTGTCGGAGGTGATGGGCGAAGCCGCGATGGCCGTCCACGGCCGTCAAATCCACCTGTAAGGGAGAAGTTCGATGCGTGTCGATGTGGTGATGCCGCAGATGGGCGAGTCGATCGCCGAAGGGACGATCACCCGCTGGATCAAGAACGTCGGCGAGACGGTTCAGCGGGACGAGCCGCTGTTCGAGATCTCGACCGACAAGGTCGACGCCGAGATCCCCTCCCCCGCCGCCGGTACGGTGGTGGAGATCAAGGGGAGCGAAGGGGATACGGTCGCGGTCAACGACGTGGTGGCCGTGATCGAGACCGAAGGCGGCGCCGCCGAGGCGGCTCCCGCTCCCGCCGCCGAACCGGCACCGGCTCCCGAGCCG
>CAZBZH010000453.1:0-4205 GCA_964496265.1 uncultured Acidobacteriota bacterium
ACGGAAACGCTGCGTTCGCGGGAGTTGAAACACGGAGCTGGCAAAGCGAAGGCTCAGTCAGAAGCTCGCCGACCTGGGGCCAGAGCTTCGGGCGATCCGTGATTTGCGAGGCGACTAGCTAGCCGCCGCAGACCGAGCGGTTCATTTCATCCAGCGCGTCCTGGACCGGGCCGAGATCCATCTCGGCCCGGCGGGCGTCGACGTTCTCCGGATCTTCCATCGGGCGCAGCTTCATCGTGCCCCCCTCGCACTTCCAGTCGGGCTGGGTGCCGTAGCGCTGCTTGCGATCGTGGTTGACCGCGACCCGGTCCCACAGGTACGCGTAGTCCTGCTTGCGCACGCCGTCGTTTTCCAGGTAGGGCTCCATCCGCTTCAGCGCCTCGGCCTGGAGGTCCGGCGTGTCGTCGGCGTGTTGGGCCAGCAGCCAGGCGTGCTGCGAGATTCTCTTGCCGAAGCGGTGGCTGTCGATCCAGTCGTAGCGCTCCATCAGCTCCCGCAGCGTCCGGGTCGAGGCGTCGTCGGCCGCGGTGGCCTCGGCGTAGGCCAGGCGACTGTTCCAGAACGCCGCGCCCTGTTTGTCCTCGGTGCGCGCGCCGATGTAGACCCGGCGGGCTGCCTGATCCCGGGCCCACAGTTCGCCGATGCGCTGCTGCACCGCGGCGATCTCGGCGTCGTCGCTGTCGCTCTTGCCGGCCATCTTCATGTGCTGGCTCAGGGATTTCTTCCACGCCTTGTCGAACGCCTTGCGCCCCTTGTCCAGCGCGCGCTTGCAGGAGCGCTCGTCCTTGGCGGCCTGGGCGATCTTGACGCCGGCATCGGCCAGGGCGGCGCCCTGCATCCGGTTGCCGTCCGCGTCCTCGGCGTCGAGCATCGACTCGAGGTCGGGGAGCTGTTCGTCGGAGCCGCCGCCGAAGTGCCAGGCGCAGTAGTCGAAGTCGCGCGCCGCGGCGGGGTCGTCGATCAGG
The DNA here is from genome assembly GCA_964496265.1 of uncultured Acidobacteriota bacterium. GTDB lineage: Bacteria > Acidobacteriota > Polarisedimenticolia > Polarisedimenticolales > Polarisedimenticolaceae > Mor1. The sequence goes on from CAZBZH010000453.1 coordinate 966, forward strand.
TCGTCGATCGGTCCGGCGATGGCGGTGGTGGCGGTCAATCCCAGAACGAGCAACAGGAAGGCGTAGCGCACGGTGAGGCCCCTCACTTCGTGAAAGTCGTCGTGACTCTCAATCCAGTCTACGTGCAGGATCGGCCTGGGGTTGCAATCGGGTGAAGGTGCAAGACCGGACAAGAACCTGCGCGAAATCGTCCCGCGGGGCGAGACCTTTCGCTCGCGGATGCGTAGTCTCATTGAATCCACCAGGAGGGGCCGATGATTCGAAACCGCATGACCGTCTGCGGCGCGCTGTTGCTGGCCGCCGCGTTGCTCACCGCTTGCCCGGGCCAACGTGACGAAGGCAGCCGGGAGGGAACCGCCGCATCGCAGAGCCACACAGGCGCCGGACAGGTGTCCGGTCTCGCCGCGCAGGCCCAGGCCGCCCTGGAACGCGCATTCCCTGCCGACGGTCCCGGAGGCACCGCGATCATCGCCCGGGATGGCGAGGTGCTCTGGTCCGGCGCACGCGGCATCGCCGATCTCGAGCATGGCGTGGCGATGGAGACCGACATGGTCTTCCGCCTGGCGTCGCTGACCAAGCAGTTCACCGGCGTGGCGGTGCTGATGCTCGCCGAGCGGGGCAAGCTCGACGTGGACGAACCGATCCAGCGCTACTTGCCGGACTACGACACCGGCGGCAAGACGGTCACCGTCGCCCAGCTGCTCGATCACACCGGCGGTATCCCGAGTTACACCAGCATCCCCGGGTATATGGACACCAAGGTGCGCCAGGACCTGTCGGTGGAAGAGCTGATCGACAGCTTCCGCGACCTACCCCTGGACTTCGAGCCCGGGGAGCGCTTCTCCTACAGCAACTCCGGCTACGTGCTGCTCGGCGCGATCATCGAGGCGGCCTCGGGCATGACCTACGAGGACTTCATCGAGCAGGAGATCTTCGCGCCGCTGGGCATGCAGGACTCTCGCTACGGCCGCCAGGACGAACTCGTTCAGGGGCGGGTGCGCGGCTACGTCGACGACCGGGACGACGGCTTCCGTCCGGCGCAGTTTCTCAGCATGACCCAGCCCTACGCGGCGGGCTCGCTGCTCTCATCGGTCGAGGATCTGGCGCGTTGGGGCGCCGGGCTCTTCGGCGGGGAGTTGATCGAGCCGGCCAGTCTCGAGCGAATGGTCCAACCGGCGACCCTCAACGACGGCACCCCCTCGAACTACGGCTTCGGCTGGGGCGTCGGTGACAAGCTGCGCGGCCGCACGGTCTACAGCCATGGCGGCGGCATCTTCGGTTTCTCCACCCGCGAGCTGTACATCCCCGACGAGCAGGTCTTCGTCGCGGTGCTCTCGAACCACGGGGACGGCGGGCAGGTCGGGCCGTTGACCAGCGAGCTGGCCGCCCTGGCGATGGACCTTCCCTTCCCGGTGCGCGAGGTGGTGGAGCTGCCTCACGACGAGGTCGATGGTCTCCGCGGCATCTATCGCGGCGAGGATGATCGGTCGGTGCGGGTGCTCAGCTCCCGCGGCCGGATTCAGGTGACCCTCGATGAGGAGCGGGGCTTCGTCGCCGCCCCGATCGGCCCCCGGCGCTTCATGGACGAGGACGGGTTGACCTACGTCGAGTTCGCGTCCGGCGACGACGGGGTCACGACGATTCGCGTGTTCGAGGAAGAGGCGTCGGATCCGATCGAGGCGAGCTGGACCGACGAGGAGTTGATCGAGCGCCCCGATATCGAGGTGGCTCGCGAGATCCTCGAGAGCTACCTCGGCAAGTACCGGCTGGAGCTGGGCCTCGATCTTGAGTTCGTCGATCGGGAAGGCCGGATGACGCTGCTGGCCCGGGGCAACCCGGAGTTGCCGCTGTTCGCCGAGTCCAGCGAGAGGTTCGTCACCGAGTGGCAGGACGTGGCCCTGGAGTTCCAGATCACCGTCGATGGCTCGGTGACCGGTGTGGTGCTGGAGCAGCAGGGGGAACGCTACCCCGGGAAGCGGCTCCCGGAGTAGCTGCACGTAGCGGCGGTGCGTCGCGGCGGGTCTACTGGATGGTGATGCGCAGCGGGCCGACCTGGGGGTTGTCGCGGCCGTTGCTGCCGCGTCCGGGGACGATGGCGCCGAGTTCGATCACGCCGGTGGGAATCAGGCTGCCGGCGTTGACGATCTGATCCCAGCTGACCGCGTTGGTCCAGGTGTCGCCGGGCTGGATCTGCACGCTCGTGGTGGCCCGGGTGTAGTTGCGGCCGTGAGAGTAGTTCCACAGGTCGCCGTTGGAATGCACCGCGCTGAAGTCGAACTGCCGGCCGGTCGGGAAGCTGTAGGTGATCGTCGAGCTTCCCTCGTTCTTCACCTTCATCGTCATGTTGATCGTCTCACCGTGGGCGTAGGTCTGGCGGTCGGTGGAGAGCGAGACCTTCACGTCACCGCTCTGGGCGCTGACGGCGGGGCTGGCGTTGGCCGGTTGGGTCATGTCGCTGCCGCCGCTGCAGCCGGCGAGAGTCAGCAGGGCAAGAACGAGGATCGCGGTGGTCTTCAGTCGCATCGGCTTTCTCCTGATCTGGGACGGCGTTCTTGCCGCTCACCCGGAGAAGCGATGGCTTCCAGGGTGCGCCCTCAAAAAAACAGGCCACCCTTGACATGCAAGTAAATGCTTGCATATCATGAGGGCGTGACGGGACATGACGATCTGGTGTTCAAGGCGTTGGCCGATGGGGGCCGGCGCCGACTGATGGACGCCCTGCGCGAGCAGAACGGGCAGACCCTGGGCGAGATGTGCGCTCATCTGGAGATGAGCCGCCAGGCGGTGACCCAGCACCTGGGCGTGCTGGAGGCGGCCGGCCTCGTCGCCGTGGTCTGGCAGGGACGGCAGAAGCTGCACTACCTGAACCCCGTGCCGCTCTTCGAGATCTCCGAGCGTTGGATTCGCCCGTTCGAGCGGGGACGCCTCGGAGCCTTGCGGGACCTGAAGGCCCGACTGGAGAAACGTGATGAAGAGACCTGATTTCAGCTACACCATCTACATTCGAGCGACCCAGGAGGAGGTGTGGCGCGCGTTTCTCGAACCGGAGTTCACCCGCCAGTACTGGGTCCACGAGAACCGGTCGGACTGGAACGTCGGCTCCAAGTGGGCCCACGTGCGGACCGACGAGCAGGAAACCATCGACATCGTCGGTGAGGTGCTGGAGAGCGAACCGTTCTCTCGCCTCGTCCTGAGCTGGTCCCGCCCGGGCGATGAAGACAACCCTCAGCGCACCTCCCG
>CAZBZH010000454.1:0-4189 GCA_964496265.1 uncultured Acidobacteriota bacterium
GGTCACCTGCACCTCCGCCTGAGTCGCCCCGTAGGTCACCGATACGATCTCCGGACGCCCCGTCGCCGGCAGCCCGTAGATCTCTCCGATCATCGCGTCGGCCAAACGCTCGCCGACCACCTTGTAACCCTCGACGCTGAGGTGGATGTTGTCGCTGCGGGGCTGATCCATCGTCGCCGCGACCACGCTCAGCGGATCGCCCACCGCCTGTTGCCGCAGCGCCTCGGAGATCTGCACCCAGGCGTCGAGATCGGTGAACTGGGTCGTCGCCAGCTGACAGGATCCGAAGTAGAGGTTCGGCGCCCCCAGATCGCTGCGGTAGTTGGCCACCAGTTGCTGCAGGTCCGCCAGGTAGAGCGCGGTGCCCCGGCCCACGTCGGACTCCCCCTGGTACCAGATCACGCCGCGGATCGGGTGAGCGTACTGCTGGCGCAGCACGCGGTGGATCGACGAACCGTAGAGCGTCCCGCGGAAGTCCGGATCGCTGGCCCGCCGCTGCCACTGGTTGAACAGGTTGGTCCCGCCAAGAGGCGCCGGGATGATCGCCACCGGCACGCCGACCGCCTGCTCGATCTCCTTGGCGAACCGGAGCATCAGCGAATGGGCGGGGTTCTCGAAGCTGACCAGGTCGACCTGCCCCGCGCCCCCATCCATCGGCTCACTGCCCCGCTTCCAGACGTAGTCGTTGCCGAACAGATGTACCCGGTCGATGGGCGCCTCGGGATTGGCCAGCGAGTTGGAGTAGCCCGCCATGTTGGATTGTCCCGACGCCAGGAACACATCACCGACCGCCAGCTCCGAGACGGTGTCCTGTCCCAACACCGCACTGTCACTGACCTGCACCAGCCGCAGCTCCAGTTCGTAGTTCCCTCCCGCCGGCACGTCGACCAGAGAGGTCGAGGCCAGCGCGCCGTCGGGCGCCGGGTCGAGGGCCAGCGGGTTGTCGCTGAAGTCGAATCCGGGCAGGGCCACGCCCCCTTCGCTGAGCCTCAGCTCCAGCCGTGCCGCCTCGGCGGATCGGTAGCTGACCTCCACCGGAATCGGAGCGGTATCGGTGGGACCCCGCTGATACAGCTTCCAGTCGGTCAGCCCCTCCAGCTTGCGCATCACGCTGAGCGGTGCGGCGGGCAGCGCCGCCTCGGCCGAGACCCGGGTCAGGACCCGGCCGGCTCCACTGTATTCGCCGATGGAGAGCTGGCGGCCGAACAGCTCCCGATCGTCGGCGATCACGAACTGCGCCTCGTCGACCACCCAGGCGGCACCATCCCACCGATCGACATCCAGGGTGCTCTCGTTCCCCGCTCCCTTGGTCAGCCGCAGGCGCAGCCGCTCGGAGGAGACCAGGGGCACCTCGCCGAGCGCCTCGATCTGATTGCCCCGGCGGATCCAGGCGGCGACGACGTCATCGCTGCGGACCTGGAACAGCAGACCGATGCCGGCGTTCTCGTTCCAGCTACCGTCGGCCCACAGATCGAAGGTCGCGTTGTTCAAACCGGGCGCGACATCGAGGTAGATCGTCTGGGTCTGGCGGGACCCGTCGAGTTCGAGCCGGGTGAAGCAGTCGTGGGCTCCGCTGGCGCCCCCGGCGTAGTCGATCCCGAGATCGCCGGAAGCATCCTCGACCGCAAGGGTGGCCGCCGGAGGATCGCCGAGACGTTCGACGTCGGCGGGACGCTGGCCGACCGTGTCCCCCTCGAAATCGTAGGTGGTCGGGTCGCACGGGTCACCGCGCATGTCCTCGTCCTGGTCGAGTTGCAACGGGTTGTTCAGGCCGGGGCAGTTGTCCTGATCGTCACGCACATCGTCCAGGTCGTCGTCCCGGCAGGGCACCAGAGGAACCCGCGGCGTGCCGTCGCTTCCGCTGCCGGCGCTCCCCTCTCCGTCGGCGTTCCAGCCGGTCACGAGATAGGTGAAGAGCTGCCCCGGCGCCACGCCGTCGACGAAGCTGGAGCCCACCAGACGGAAACCGAGGCAGGCCAGATCGTCGGCCGCCGCCGACTCGCCGCGATAGAGGTTGTAGCGGTCGGCGCCTGCGATGCCGTCCCAGCTCAGGGTCTCGCCGTCGGCCTCGAACCGCAGCGTGTTGCCCACTTCGGCGGGAGGCGCCGCGGCGACCGCGAGCGCCCCGGCCAGCAGACAGATTCCCAGTACGGATCGCGACAGACGACGGCTCATCGATTCCCCCCTCGACTCGATGCCTCGAACACCCCGGACGGGGCCCTTGTAGCTGTACGCCCAAACCGGACCGCCGACCACGCCCCCGAGGGAAATCGAGCGGCGTTCGCCGCTTTTCCGCGGTCCGGGAAGCTAGGGCGCCTCGGTCAGCACCGCGTCGAGGCCGAGGGCTCCTCGCCGCGCCGCCTCCTCGACGGCGCGATCCCGCTCCGCCTCACGCCCCTCGTAGTGGGCGGCGATGGCGAGCAGGGCGTAGGCCTCAGCGTCGCCGACCACGCCGTAGCGCAAATCCCGGTCGTGGTGAAAGCGCTGGCGCATCGGCAGGTAGAGCCATTCCGCCAGGATCTTGTAGGCCTTGCGGTACTCCCCCCGGGCCACGTGCATCCGGGCGGTCAGCAGTTCGACGCGCCGGGTATCCGGTGACGCGATCGCCTGGGCCGCCTTCAGAGCCCGGGTCGCGGCAGCCAGATCGTCCCGGTCGAGCTCCAGCTCGGCCCGGTCCATGTGAATGCGCCACTGCTCCGCCTCGGCGTGCACCTCCGCCCGCTCATTCGCCATGCCCTGATTGCGCCGGTCGCCGGCCGTAAACGGTGCTGCGAGGGCCTGCTCGAGCAGCGCGACCGCCTCGGCGTGTTTTCCCACCCGCGCCAGTCGGCCGGCCCGGATGCGCAGGGCCGCGCGGGGCCGTTTGACCTGATCGTGATACACCGCCAGGGTCCGGCCGTCATGATCCAGGTTGAGATTGATCGGGCGGAAGCGGCTGTCGATGGAGAACGATGCCGGGGTCCCCTCGAGCAACAGCCCACCGAGGCCCCGGGCTTCCCCCTGCTCGGTGTCGACGTTGAGCTCGTAGGTCACCGGCAGCACCGCCGGACGCTCGTCGATCCGGTCAACGTAGCGGGAGCGCACGCCCCACCCCCCGGAGGTCGAGCGGTAGACGTCGGTGCGATCCAGGTTCAGGATCCAGGATTCGGCACTCCCCTCGACGACCCAGAGGTCTTCGGTTTTTCGAATCTCGTAGTCGTAGACCACCTCGGGGACGCCGGTCCCGTAGACGAAGGCCTCCCTGAGCGGGCCGAGATCCCTCCCCGTGCGCCGGGCCAACTCGTCGAGGAACCGGGGACTATCGATTTCCTCGAACGGATGGGCGTCGATCAACTCCCGCAGCGCCGCCAGCAACGGGGCTTCGCCCAGTGCCTGGGCCAGGGTCGCCAGGACCAGGTAGCCCTTGTCGTAGACCACCGGCTGGTAGGCGTCGGCCACGCTGGAGTTGAGCCTCGCCCCCAACACGATCGGCCCCTGAGACTCGAGGGGACGCCCGTTCTTGCCGAAGCGCAGGAATGCGTTGCGCGCCTCGGCCCGGGACCGGGCGCGGAACTCCTCGCTGCGCCCCAGCCGCAGGAAGGTGAAGAGCTCCGCCGCGTAGGACGCAATACCTTCGCTCAACCATTGATCCCGGTAGCCGGCCCAGCCGAGCTTGCCGCCCCACCACTGGTGGGCCAGTTCGTGGGAAATCGTGAAGGTGCGGTCCGCCACCAACCGCGCCTTGTCCTCGACGTACTGGGAGGGCACGAAGATGAAGTGGGACAGGGTGACGAAGCTGAGGGAACCCTGGGAGAAGTTGCGGTGGGCGGTGGCGACGGTAAGCTCGTTCAGCGGATAGTCCCCGAACAGCTTCTCGTACAGGTCGACCGCCTGGACGATGGTCTCCAGGGACTGCTCCGGAACCCCGGCCTCCAACGGGTGATGCTCGCAGTGGGCGATGGCGAAACGAATCTTGAGATCGTCGAGCTGCCGTTCGGCCACCACGTAGCGGCCGAACTCGAAGGTGTAGAAGCTGGCCGGGTGCCGTAGCTTGCGCCGCTCCCAGCGCCGGCGCTTGACCTCACCGCCGTCGACGAATTCGCCACCGGCCAACAACTGATACTTCTTCGGCCAGCGGAAGGTCGCGTCGTAGGTCGCCCGGTCGATGCGCCCGGTACGCGGATACCAATCCGTCGTACCACGCAGGGGG
>CAZBZH010000455.1:0-4152 GCA_964496265.1 uncultured Acidobacteriota bacterium
GTGAGTTCCAGGCTGAGGGCATCGGCGATCTGCTGGGAAATCGTGTCCTGCATGGTGAAGATGTCGTCGAACTCGATGTCGAAGGTGTCCCCCCAGATCGAGGCCCGGCGCTCCAGATCGACCAGTTGCACCGTGGCCCGCAGCCGGGATCCGGCGAGCTGAATCGAACCCTCGACGGTGGTCCCGACCTGCAGCCCGCGCAGCGTTTCCGGCTGATTGTCCCGGCCGAGCACTGCGCTGGTCGGCCGCACATCGAGCTGGGGCAGACGACTGAGCCGGGCGATCAGCGCGTCGGCCATCCCCAACCCCAGGTAGCGCGCCTGTTCCGCTTCCGGGCCGACGCACTCGAAGGGCAGCACCGCGATCGACGTGGCCGCCGGGCTTGCGCCCGAGGGCGCCGCAGGTGCGTCCCGGATAACCTCGGCAACGAAGCGAAAACCCTTGCGGGGCACGGTGACGACGTAGCGGTGGGGCGCCTTGGTGTCTTCCAGCACCTTGCGCAGTACGTAGATGTTCTGGGAGAGCACCGCGTCCTCGACGTGGGCGTCGGGCCACAGCTCCTCCAACAGGCTGCGCTTCTCGACCAGATTGCCCGCCTCACGGACCAGGCAAACGAGGATGTCGTAGGGTTTGCCGGTCAGCTTGACCGGTTCGCCGTCCCGGTAGAGTTGTCCCTCTCGAGGAGAGAGCCGGTAGGGACCGAAGCGAGCATCGGCTTCGCTCACGCCGCGATCCTCCCCGTCGACAGACTGCGTTTGACCATGCCGGCGAGTGTAGACTACCGATGAACGGCCGTCTTCCCCGGCTTGGTCTCATCCCGCATCCGGGATGGAGGAACGACTTGAAGCAATCCGTCGCACCGTTCGTGGGCCTGACCCTGCTGCTCGGCTTGCTTGCCTGGGGCCCGAGCCTGGCCGCCGAAGAGGAGCCGGAGCCCAGGCCCGACGTGCACCTGTTGCCCAAGGCAGAGGAACGAGAGTGTTTCGCTCGCTGGGACGAAGTGCTTGATGGTTGGTGGGTTCTGTCACCCGGGTCGATACCCTCCTGCAATACCGACCGTGGCGACGTGATCTGCGAACCAGCAGGCGGCATGGCCAAGCTCGTGCGCCACGAGTTCCCCGACGGGCGGCTAGGCTATCGCTGCAGCGACGATATCGAAGACGGGGCCGGGTGCCTGTTCGTGCCTCATGACCCAAACAAGCCCTTCGTTTGCGAGCCACGATCCGGCACTTCGCTGCTGTGCACCGCCTGGAAACCGGATTGGGACTGCGCGCGCGAAGTCCGCAAGGCGGCAGGCGCAGACGCGCAGCTGACCAAACTGGACTACGCACACTGCGAACACGATTGGCAGGTCCGCGTTTGGACGCTCTACTCCCACGATGACCAACCGATGGAATGCTGGACCACTCTGGGAAGCGAGGGCGATCAAGCCGAATGCCGGGGGGTATCGACGGGAAGCAAGGTCGCCGTCCACGCCAGCTGCGCAGTCAACGGGGGCACCGGGAGCTGTATCTCCGCGGTCGGGCCTGGAGACTGCAGCGTGCTGCGCCACGGCCCCCTGGGCGGCCCCTACAAGTTCTGATCCTCCCCAGGGGCACAGCCCTCCGGAGCAGATGAGATGAAACGAGACCAGTTCCTCATCGATGGCCCCAAACGGGGCGGGGTGACGCTGATCCTGGCTCACGGTGCCGGAGCGGCGATGGACTCGCCGTTCATGAACGTGATCGCCGAGGGGGTTGCCGCGTCGAAGATTCGCGTAGCCCGTTTCGAGTTCCCCTACATGGCGCGTCGCCGCACCGAGGGCAAGCGCCCCGGGCCCGACCGGGCGCCGGTGCTGCTCCAGACCTGGCAGGACGCCGTCGAGGCCTGGGGCGGCGGCGACCGGGTCGTGGTCGGCGGCAAGTCGATGGGTGGCCGCATCGCCAGCATGATCGCCGACGAGGCCGGAGTGCGCGGGGTGGTCTGCCTGGGCTACCCGTTCCATCCGCCGGGCAAACCGGACAAGCTGCGCACCGCCCACCTGGAGAAGCTCAAGACCCCGACCCTGATTCTGCAGGGTTCCCGGGATCCGTTCGGTACGCGAGACGAGGTGCCGGGCTACGGGCTATCCCGCAAGATCAAGCTGCACTGGCTGGAGGACGGCGACCACAGCCTCAAGCCGCGCAAGAAATCCGGCTTCACCCTGGAACAGCATCTGGAGGATGCCGTCACCCGGATCGTGAAGTTCGTCGAGAAGGTCGGCGGCTAGGCCTCACCCGGCCCTTCCCGCTTTTCGACCTGGGTGATCAAACGCACACCGCGCTGGAAAGTGAAGTAGGCGTAGGCCCATTGCAACAGCACGCTGAGCCGATTGCGGAAGCCGACCAGGTAGAGAATGTGCACGAACAGCCAGAGGAACCAGGCCAGCCGGCCCCGCACCCGCAACCAACCGAAATCGGCGATGGCCCGGTTGCGGCCGATGGTCGCCAGGTTGCCCTTGTCCAGGTAGCGAAACGGCTTGCGCGCCCGCCCGGCGAGGTCGGCGAGGATGCCGCGAGCGGCGTGCTTGCCCTGCTGGTTGGCCGCCGGCGCGACACCTGGAACGAGCTTGTCTCCCCACTTCACCGCCGCCAGGTCGCCGACGGCGAACACCTCGGGATGCCCCGGAACCGACAGATCGGACTCCACGGGAACCCGGCCTGCCCGGTCGGTCTCGACGCCCAGCTTCTTGCCCAGGAACGACGCCTGGTTGCCCGCGGCCCAGAAGACGTTGCGGCAGGGAATCGTCTCGTCGCCGATGTGCACGCGGTCGTGCTCGATCGCCGTCACCCGGGCACCGGTGCGCACCTCGACGCCGAGCTCTTCGAGGTCCCGCCTGGCCCGTGCCGACAGGGCATCGGGGTAGGCGGTCAGGATGCGGTCCTGCCCCTCGACCAGGATCACCCGGGTAGCGGAAGCGTCGATGGCGCGATAGTCGCCGGCCAGGGCCTTGCGGGCGATGACCGGCATCACGCCGGCCAGCTCGACTCCGGTCGGCCCACCGCCGACGATCACGAAGGTCAGCCAGGCCCGGCGTTCCGCCTCGTCGTCGCAGCGCTCCGCCTCCTCGAAGGCGGCGAGAAAACGATTGCGGATCTCCAGCGCATCCTCGATCGACTTGAGGCCGGGGGCGTGCTCTTCCCACTCGTCCCGCCCGAAGTAGGCGTGGCGGGCGCCGGTGGCGACGATCAGGTAGTCGTACTGCAGATCATCGCCGCGGTCGAGACGCACACACTTGCGTTCGACGTCGATGGACTCGGCCGAGGCCATCAGCACCCGGGCGTTGCGCTGCTTGCGCAGCAGGAAACGAATCGGCGCGGTGATATCGCCGGGAGAAACCGCCGCGGTCGCCGCCTGGTAGAGCAACGGCTGGAACACATGGTGGTTGCTGCGATCGACCAGGGTGACCCGCACGTCGGCGCGCTTGAGCGAACGCGCCGCCGAGAGGCCGGCGAAGCCGCCGCCGAGAATCACGACATGAGGACGCCTGGAATCGGTCACGCTGGACCTCCCGCACTTGGAGGGAGAAGATAGCGCAACCGGGCGGTCCGCCGCTCGTCTTCAGCGCCGATTTGAACGCTGCTCGAAGGCGCCGCGACTCAGTCTCCGGAGCCGCCTCCGGAGCCGGGTATCTCGGCGGGACCGAGGGTCTGCATGCGGCGCCGGCGGGCCGCCTCCCGCAGGTCCGCCACCTCGTCGAACTCGTCGACGATCTCGGTTCCCAACACCTCTTCCAGCACGTCTTCCAGGGTCACCACACCGGCCACACCGCCATGCTCGTCGATGACCACGAACAGATGCTGGCGACGATCGATGAACGTCTGGAGCAGGTCGTGGACCCGGGCGGTGTCGACGACGAAGTGCACCGGCTTGATCAGGTCGCCGACCGAGACCTCTCCCCGGCCGTCGGCCACCGCGGCCAACAGGTCACGGCGGTGGGCGATGCCGACGACGTCGTCGGGGTTCGAGTCGTAGACCGGCAGACGGCTGTGGGCCAGAGTGCCGGGCAGCCCCCGGGCTTCCTCGGCGGAGATCGATTGGGGCAGCGCGGCCATCACGGCGCGCGGCGTCATGATCTCCCGGGCGCGCTTCTGGTCCAGGTCGAGGATGTTCTCGATCACCTGAGCTTCGTCG
>CAZBZH010000456.1:0-4141 GCA_964496265.1 uncultured Acidobacteriota bacterium
CGCTGGTGTCGTAGTCCGAGCAATCGCTGAGGCAGGCAAGGGTTCCGCCGCTGCAGCCGAAGGTCGCGCAGGTAGCGCTGCCGAGGTCGGTGCCGTCGCAGGCCTCGCCGGACTCGGTGGTGTCGTTGCCGCACACCGCAGGGGTTCCGGCGATGCCGGCCGCGTAGACGTCGACCGAGTCGGCGGAGCCGCCGGACTCGTTGCGGTTGTCGGTGAAGATCGCGATCACGTCGCCGAGGACCGCGTCGAGGCCGTTGTAGTCGCCGAACTCGAAGGTGTCGCCGATGTTCGGCGAACTCTGGGAGGTCAGACGGGTCGGGTTCGACCAGGTCAGCGCGCCGTCGGTACTGAAGGTGTAGTACAGGTCGACGCTGGTGCGCCCGGGATCGTTGCGCGTGTCGTAGTAGACCACGTGCACCGTGCCGTCCGGCCCGACGGCGAGCCACTGGTGCCAGCGGTCGACGCTCAGCTGGTCGGCGGTCGAGTGCGGAGTGGTGATGGTCCAGCTTGCGCCGTCATCATCGGACACGGCCACCTGGATACGGGCGTGGTTGGCCGAGGGCGTGCTCGACGTCGGTCCCGTCGAGTCGGTCCACGAGGCGTAGATGTTGCCGAAGTGCGGGCTGCCCGCGTTCAGATCGGCATCGGCGGCCACGTAGACGAACACATCCCGCGTGTCCATCGAGGGGACCGGGAAGGTGAACGAGGCCTCGGTGTTGCCGACGATGGTGGTCGGCTGGAAGGACACGCCGCCGTCGATCGACTTGGCCAGCCGGATGGTGCGGCTGTTGAACGCCGGCCAGAAGTAGTAGACGTTGCCGTTCTCGTCGGTGGTGATATCCGAGCCGATGCCCCGGTCGTCGGACAGGCTGGAGAAAGCCTGCTGGTTCCAGGTGTTGCCGAAATCGGTCGACACCGCGAACTGCATCACGTTGGAGGTGTGCCAGGTCAGGTACACGTTGTCCTTGAACGGCGACGTGGCGTACTTGTCGACGTGGACGAACTCCTTGTCGCTGCCGCTGTTGCTCAGCTCGCGGCGGGGATCGCCGGGAGTCGTGCTCTCGAGGCCGTTCCAGGTCTGGCCGTTGTCGTTGGAGCGGTAGAACCAGATGGCGCAGCCGCTGAAGCTGCAGCTACCCAGGGTGGCGGTGTAGGCGAAGGCGCCGTCGGCCGAGTAGTCCACCGTCGGGTCGCAGCAGGTGCCCCCCTGAGGCAGGGCCGCGGAAACGTTCCAGGTGTCTCCGCCGTCGCTGGAGTAGTGCATCACCTGGCCGCTGCCCGGACCGTTGGATCCGGCGATCACGATGTTGCTGTTGGTCGGGTGGATCTTGATCGCCGACTCGGCGGCGCCTTCGGGATTGGTCACCCGTACTTCGCCGTTGAGGAAGCGGTTGTTGGCTTCCTGGAAGTCGACCCCTTCACTCAGGTCCAGCACGTACCGTCCACCGACGCGGGTGGCCTTGTTGTAGATCTTGCCGTCGACCATGTAGCCCAGGTACATCTGGCGGAAGATCTGGAGCGCGCTGCGCGGGTACTGGGCCGGCCCGGTGCGCGGCATGTCGATCCAGTGTTTGCGCATGGCCACGCGGAAGAAGGCCGGGATCGGGTCCCGCAGCTCACTTTCGTTGGGCGCCAGGAAGGCGAGGTCTTCCAGGGTCAACGTGTAGTTGCGGTCATCCCACGGTCCGTACTGGATCAGGGATGCGTAGTCGACACGGCTGTCGACTCCTCGTTGTTGCTGCACGACCTGGGCGGATGCCAGGCCTGCGGCGCATGCAAACAGAATGACGAATGCGATCAGGCGTCGTCGCACGGGAACCTCCGTTCGGGGTCTAGAGATCGCCCGGTCGCCATGCCCCTCCTTGAGCGACCCGGGCGGGAACCGCCGGAATTCCACCCTGCTGCGATCGGCGACCAGCCCTGGGGGAAGCTCGCCACAGAGACGCCCTGGCCATCGAATCCGGATGTTCCGAGGCAGTCGGCGATCCTGACGGGGATCACCGGCCCGCCGGATCGTCTCAGAGCACCCGCTCGCGGACAAGAAAGTTTTGACGTTCGGAAGGATAAGAAAGCGAATTATGGGTCAGGGGCAATGGAATATGACGTGAAGGCAGGAACGTCAGTCCGAGTCCAGGCCGGCGGTCTTGATCAAGGCATAGACATCGGCGCCCGGTTGTAGCCCGAGTTCCTCCACCGAGGCTCGGGTCAGCCGGGCGCGGATCGTTTCGCCCCCGACCGTCAGGCTGATCGAGGTGAAGGCGCTGCCCGCCTCGGGTTCGACGCTCGCGACCCGGGCCGGCAGCACGTTGCGGATGCTGATCCCCCGCGGCCGTTCCAGCGCGATCACCACATCCCGGGCAAGGATGCGCACCCGCACCGCATCCCCCGCCGACGGTCCCTGGACCCGGGGCACGACCAGGTGTTCGTCGCCCAGTGCGATGCGGCTGAGCCCCAACCGTTCATCGTGGCCGTCGAGCTCGCCGTCGATCAACGAACCGGCGCCGAAGCGGCCGGTCCAGCTGTCCAGATCCAGCCGCTGCAGGATCTTCGACGGATCGCCGTGAGCCTGCACCTTGCCGTCGGCGAGCAGCAGCACCCGTCCCGCCAGCCGTACCACCTCTTCGATCGAATGACTGACGTAGATCGCCGGCAGCCCGAAGCGCCGGGGCAGCCGCTCGAGGTAGGGGAGGATCTCCTGCTTCCTTTCGTGATCCAGCGCCGCCAGCGGTTCATCCAGCATGAGCAGCCGTGGCCGGCTCAGCAGCGTGCGCCCCAGGGCCACCCGCTGCTGTTCACCGCCGGACAGCCCGTCGACCCGTCGTGAGAGCAGTGGCCCCAGGTCGAGGGCGTCGATCACCTCCTGCCGGCCGGGTTGGGTGCCGCGCCTGCGGCTGCGGGTCTCGGCGAAGTCGAGATTACCGGCCACGTCCAGGTGGCGGAACAGCCGCGCATCCTGGAACATCAAACCGGCGGGCCGGCGGTGTGCCGCGAGGTCGACTCCCAGGGCCTCGTCGAACCACACCTCGTCGCCGATGGCGATCCGCCCCCGGCGCGGTTGTTCCAGGCCGGCGATGGCGCGCAGCAACGTACTCTTGCCTCCGCCGCTAGGGCCGAACAGCACCGTCACCCCGTCCAGCGCCACCCGCTCGTCGACGGCCAGCTCGAAGCCGGGGAACCCCAGCTCGACGTTGAGCTGCAGCTCAGCGCACATGGAAGCGGGCCCGGCGGTTGAGCGCGTAGACGGCGAGCAACACGGCGAAGGAGAACAGCAACAACCCGGCGGAGAGCACGTGCGCCTCGCTGTAGCGCAGAGTCTCGACATGTTCGTAGATCGCGATGGAGAGCACCCGGGTGCGGCCGGGGATGTTGCCGCCGACCATCAGCACCACGCCGAACTCACCGACCGTGTGGGCGAAGCTCAGCACCGCGGCGGTGACGAAGCCGCGTAGCGACGCGGGGATCACCACCGAGCGGAAGGTGTCGAAGGGGGCCGCGCCGAGGGTTGCCGCCGCTTCCAGCGGTCCGCGCCCCAACCCCTCGAAGGCGCCCTGGAGCGGCTGCACGGCAAAGGGCAGCGAGTAGAGCAGCGAGGCGACGACCAGCCCGGCAAAGGAGAAGGTCAGGGTGTTGCCGGTCAGGCGAACCCAGAAGCTGCCGAGCGGCGCCTCGGGGTTGAGCATCAACAGCAAATAGAACCCGAGCACGGTGGGGGGCAAGACCAGCGGCAGGGCGGTGATCGCCTCGATCACCGGACGCAGCCGGGAGCGGGTGGTCGCCAGCCACCAGGCCAGGGGAGTCGCCAGCAGCAACAGCAGCAGGGTGGTAACCGTCGCCAGCAACAGCGTCAGGCGAACCGGGGCGAGGTCGGGCCAGCTCACGGGAGGTCGTACCCCAGCGCGGCGATCGTGGAGCGCGCCTCGTCGCTACGCAGGAACGCGAGGAAGGCGGCGGCGGCCTCGGCGTCGGCGGCGCGCTTCAGCAGCACCGCGTCCTGGCGAATCGGTTGGTGGAGTTCGGCGGGAACCAACCAACGGGATCCGCCGGCGCCGTTCCCGGGGTCGCCGGCCTCGGCGAGCTGGGCCCGGGCGACGAAACCGAGTTCGGCGTTTCCCGAGGCGACCAGCGCATAGGCCTGGGCGAT
>CAZBZH010000457.1:0-4139 GCA_964496265.1 uncultured Acidobacteriota bacterium
GAGCTGTCCCGGCTCCAGTTGGTAGAGCACGATCGTTCCCTCGCTGCTGCGAGCCTCGACCTGCTCGGCCTTGATCTCCCGGGCCTCGATCGAGCCCTCGCCGGACTGCAGGGTGACCGAGCCGGTTTGCACGTCGGTCAGCAGCAGGTCGCCGCTACCGGTCTGCAGGTTGAGGGTTCCTCCGCGCACGGTGCGGACATCCAGCGTCCCCCGGGCGGAGCGGGCGTCGAGGCTCCCGTAGAACTGCTGCACCCGGACCGCGCCGGCGGCGTTGGTCAGCGAGAGCTCTCCGCGGAAGCGTGCGCAGTCGATGGAGCCCACCGCCTGACGCAGCGATGCCCGGGAGTCCCGGGGCAGGCGCACCCGAAGGTGGACGGCGATGGCGGGCGCCTTGCGCACGTTGCCCAGTTCGACCATGCGTCCGTCGTACTCGGCGGTCACCGTGTCCTTCTTCAGGAGCGGTGTGACCCAGCGTGAGATCAGGCCGCCCCGTTCTGCTCGAGGAAGCCGGAAGCTGGTGTGACGATCGACCGGGAAGGTCACGTGGACCCGGGTGCCGTCGACGCGAAACCCGATGGCGTCGGCGAGGCTCCGCGCCAGCTCGGGGTCCTTGTGCTCGGCGATGACCGTGGCCTCGAGCAACGCCTCACCCCCGGGGGCGTCCCCCTCGACTTCGATGGAGCCGAGCAGGTTCTCCAGTTGCAGGCTGGCTCCCCCGGGCAGGGCGACCCGCCCCTCGACGCGGCGCGTGACCGGGTCCCCGGCCAGCAGCGTCGACCCGGCGAGCAGGACGGCAACAGTAATCAGCAGCAACGGGTATCGGCGCATGGGGGAACCTCCTCCCGACGAACATAGGTTCCGGGGGAGGGAGGGTCACCCGTCGCCGGTTACCGTCTCGAAAGGGGATGACGCTCAGGGGAACAGCTGTCGACTGCGCGGCGGATCGATCCGTCGGCGCTCGATGCGACGGGGCCCGTTCTCCCAGTCGACCAGGCAGATCTGGGTCTGCTCCGCAGGCGGAGCCAGGGCGCCTGCGTTGAGGCAGGGGACTCCCTGGATCACCTCGAGGCCTGCGGCCTCGTGGATGTGGCCGCAGAGGAACAGCCTTGGCCGCAGGCGCTGGATCGCCGCCGCGACGGCACGGCTGCCCACGTGGGCGCCTCGTGTGGTGAGGTCCAGGGAGGTGCCGGCCGGCGGCGTATGGGAGATCAGCACATCGAGGGTCGGCGCAGCCGCAATTTGGTCGAGGACCTGCTCCGCGTGCTCCTCGCTCCACTCGTAGGGAAACCCGAACCGCTCGGGTCCCGCGCCGCCGAAGCCCGCCACCCGCAGACCGGCGGCCTCGATCGCCCGGCCGTCTACGTTGCGCTCACGCACTTCGGCGGCCGGGTCGGGCAGGTCATGGTTTCCGGGAACGAACAGCGCCGGGCATTCGAGTCGCTGCTCCACGTCCTCCAGCACGCCGCTCACCGAGGCGTCGTGGGCGGCTCGATGAGCCCGGCGGCCCAGGTCGTCCCAGGGTGGGTCGAGGCCGAGGTCGCCCACCAGCAGGGCCAGGTCGACCGGGAGGCCGTCGATCAGGTCCAGGGAGTCGGACAGGGTTCGGCGCCGGTCGTGAACGTCTCCGATGACCGCTAGCCGGAGCAAGGGAACCTCCCTGGGGTCTCAGCGGGCGCCCGGTTCGGGTTTGGAGTGTTTGCCCTCGACGACCTCGACCACACGGCCGGTGCTTACCGACGGCAGCACATCGACGGCACCCGAGGGCCAGCGCACCTCGACCCGGGCCTTGCTCGCCTTGCCCAGCCCGAAGTGCAGCCGGGGGTCGGACTGGGAGAGGTAGGAGCCACCTCCCTTGCGGTGGCGGGTCCGGGTCTTGCCGTTGACGGTGACCCGCACCTCGCTGCCGACGGCGTCCCGGTTGCTGCGGGTCGCCCGCAGTTTGACGGTCAGATGGGTTCCCTGCCGGGGTGTGTCGTTGCGCAACAGCACCACGGCGTCGTCGATGGCGGTGGCCAGGATGTCCACGTCGCCGTCGTTGTCGTAGTCGCCGAACGCCGCCCCGCGGAAGGAGCGCGCCAGGTCCAGCCCCCCCTCGGCCGGCGCCAGTAGGAACTTGCCGGCCTCGCGAACGAACAGGTGATTGCGCTGGCGGTAGTGCAGGCCGTTGTCGTAGTCGTCGACGTTGGGGTAGAGATGGCCGTTGGCGATGAACAGGTCCAGGTCGCCGTCGAGATCGAAGTCGTGGAAGCCGGTTCCCCAGGAGAGGGCCATCCGGGTCACACCCAGTCCCTGGCGCAGACTGTCGTCGATGAAGTACTTGCCCTTCTGACTACGGTAGATGGTGTTCAGGTCGTGGGAAAAGTTGGTTACGACCAGGTCGCCCCAACCGTCGCCGTCGAAGTCGGCGAAGTCGGTTCCCATTCCGGCCTGTGCCCGTCCGCTGCCGCTGAGGGCGGTGAGCGAGCGGACGCCGATGTCGACGAACTTGCCCTTGCCTTCGTTGCGCCACAGCGAGTTGGCCACCGAGTCGTTGGCCACGTAGATGTCCTGGTCGCCGTCGAGGTCGAAGTCGGCGGTCACCACGCCGAGGGCGTAGCGGGGCTTGTCCAGGAACAGGCCGGCGTCGCGGGTCACGTCGATGAAGGTGCCGTCCCCGTTGTTGCGGTAGAGCACGTCCTGTTGCGGGGGAAGTCCCATCGGACCGCAGAACACCGGAATCCCCTGAATCGTGCAGTTGGGCTTCTTCGCCGCCTCGGGGGAGCCGAAGGCGGGGACCTGGCTTCGTTTGAAGTCGACGTAGTTGGCCACGTACAGATCCAGGTCGCCGTCTCCATCCATGTCGAAGAAGGCGGCCGAGCTACCCCAGCCCCGGTCGCCGACGCCGGCGGCGGCGGTGATGTCCTCGAAGGCGCCGTCGCCGCGATTGCGGAACAGGCGGTTGGCTCCCAGGTTCGTCACGTAGATGTCGGGCGCGCCATCGTTGTCGATGTCGCCGATGGCGACCCCTTGTCCCCAGCCGCGGTCTCCCACGCCGGCGCGTTTCGTCACGTCGGTGAAGCGGCCCTTGCCGTTGCCCCGGTAGAGCCGGTTCGGTGCGCCCTCTCCGGGCTTGCGCTCATAGCTCGACCCGTTGACCAGGTAGAGGTCGAGATTGCCGTCCCCGTCGTAGTCCAGCCAGGCCGCGCCGCTGCCCATGGATTCGGTCAGGTAGCGCTTTCCCCGGGGGGAGGCGCCGCAGACGTTGGTGAACTCGATGCCGGCGTCCCCGGTGACGTCGGTGAATACGGGGGCGGACTTCGCGCGGGCTGCGGAAGCGCTCAGGGTGAGGCAACCGACGCCGAGGGCGACGGCGAGCAGGCCGGCGATGCGCCGCACGGTCACGACCCCGCGGCCGCCTGGAGTTCTTGATGCCGCTCGAAGGCAGCCTGGGCCTGATCTTCCTGGCCGAGCTGCATCAATGCCTGGCCCAGGGTGTAGTAGGCGAAGCGGTGGTTCGGTTCCGCCGCCAGCAACTGGGTCAGCAGCGACTGCGCCTGTTCGGCGTCGCCGAAGGAGAGCGCGATGGAGGCCACGCGGAAGACCGCGTCGTTGTAGACCCGCTGTTCGTAGGCGGTGCGTGGCCGTAGCTCGAGGGTCGCCAGGAACACGGCGTAGGCCTGCTGTGCCTGGCCCTGCCCCTGCAGCATCTCACCGAGGTTGTAGTGGGCCAGCAGGTAGCTGGGGTCCGCCTCGATGGCCCGCTGGTAGTAGCCGAGCGCCGCCTGGTTGTCGCCGCGCTTGACGGCGAGGTTCGCCAGGTTCAGCAGCACCTTGGGATGGTTGGGCCGCAGTTCCAGCAGTCGCAGGTAGGCGGCCTCGGCCTCGGTGAAGCGGGACGCGCTGGAATAGGCCAGACCCAACTCGAACAGGCTGCGCAGTTCCGGCTTGAGCTCGGCGACCCGCTCGAAGTGGGGGACCGCCTCGGCATGCCGGCCGGCCGCCCGCAGGCTGAAGGCCAGTTCCCGGCGCAACTCCACGTCATCGGGGGCGGCGTCGACCCGGGAGGCCAGGGAGGCCACATCCCCTCCGATGTTGACGTCGGGGGGCGCCTGGGCGGAACCCTGGGCCGAGAGCGCCTCGGTGGGCGCGGCCGGCTCCTG
>CAZBZH010000458.1:0-4130 GCA_964496265.1 uncultured Acidobacteriota bacterium
GAGAGACCAAGGCGGAACTCATCGACCTGAACAGGGCGAGCGCCGAGCAGTTGGTGGCGCTTCCGGGAGTCGGGCCGGCCATCGCCAAGCGCATCGTCGACTTCCGCGAGAAGAACGGTCCGTTCAAGCGGGTCGAGGATCTGCTGAAGGTTCGCGGCGTCGGAGAGAAGTCCTTCCAGAAGATCAAGGGCCGGGTTCGGGTCGGGGACGGCCGTTGAGCGCCGGCGCGGCGGGTGTCTCGCTGCCGGAGCTGGTCCTCGGCCTGGGTCTGATCGGTTTGCTGCTCACCCTGGCCCTGCCCTCGGTCGAGTCGCTGGCTCAGCAGGGCCGGGGCGCGGCGGGGGTGCGCCATCTGGCCGCGGAGCTCGAGGCGGTCCGCTGGATGGCCCTGGCCGGCGGCCGGGGGCACGGACTGCTGTTCGAACCGCTGGCCGACGGTTGGAGCTGGCAGCGGGTGGTCGACGGCAATGGCAACGGCATCCGCCGCGCCGAGATCCGCAGTGGCGTGGACCGCCGCCTGGGATCGGTACGCCGGTTGTCCCGGGAGGTGCCCGGCGCCCGCCTCGGCTTCCCGGGCCCGGGGCCCTACCCACGGGTTCCGCCGGCCCGGGGCACCCTCGGGAATCCGGACGACCCCGTGCGCTTCGGCGCTGCCGACCTGGTCTCCTTCTCGCCCAGGGGCAGTGGTTCCAGCGGGAGTCTCTACGTGACGTCGGAGCGGGGGACGCTCCATGCCCTGGTGCTCTACGGGCGCACGGCGCGCCAACGCATCCGGCGCTACGACGAGGGGAGCCGGCGATGGATGCCCTGAGCGGAGCGGTCCAACCCGGCGGCGCCGGGCTGCGCGCCCAGCGGCGACTGAAGGCGTTTCGCGCCGTCGACGCCTTCGCCATCGAGGCCTTTCGCGCCGCCCGCCGGCTGCGGGGAGAGGACTGGCGGGATCTCTCCCGGGAGATCCGGCGGACGGTGGCCCGGGGCGGGGGAGCGCTGGTCGCGGCCAGCGCCGGAGACGACGGCCGAGAGGGGGAGCGCAAGAGGCTCGAGGCCGCCCGGGCCTACCTCGCGGAGAGCCGCTACTACCTGTATCTGGCCCGTCGGCTGGGCATCCTGGATGTCCGGGGCTACCGCGGCCTCTGCTCCCGCCACGACTCGGCGGCCCGTGAGATCGAGCTCTTGCTGGGAAGATCGCTCGAATGAAGAGCCATAGTGGACTCGATCCTCCCCATCGCGCTTGTTGTATCGGGGGTGCCCGGGTGTTAGGTTTCCCGGGCGATGTATGACCTGCTCCTCCCCGGATCGCTGATCTTCTATGTGGTCGGCATCTTCCTGGCCGCCGCAGGTCTGCTCTACCGGTCCGACGCCGCCCGCAACGGCGCCGTTGCGGCCTTCGGCGCGGCCTGGCTGCTTCACGGCACGGCGCTGGTGCAGTACGGCATGTCCGCCGGCCGGGTTCCGCTGGCAAACCTCGCCGAATTCCTGCTGGTGTTCGGCTGGGTCATCCTGACCATCTACCTGATTGTCTGGCTGCGGTTCCAGGTGCACGCGGCCGGGCTGGCCCTTCCACCGGCCGGCGCGGTGTGTGCCGTGGCCGCCATGGAGCTGCTGGATTCGGCGCGGAGCGAGGCGCTCAGCGGAGCGGAAGCCCACCCGGGTCTGTTCCAGTTCCACATCGGGATCTCCACCGTCGGCCTCGGCGTACTGATCCTGGCGCTGGCCATGAGCGTGATCTACCTGGTCCAGGAGCGGGCACTCAAGGGCAAGCGGGCCGGCGGCCTGCTCGATCGCCTGCCGTCGCTGCAGGCTTGTGATCGGATCGGCTACGCGTCGCTGTGGCTCGGCTTCGTTGCCCTGTCGCTGGGAATCGGCACCGGCGTCCTGGTCAACGCCGATGTGAACCAGCAGCTGATTGCCCTCGATCTCAAGCAGGTGATGCCGATGCTGGCATGGATCATCTTCGCGGTGATCCTGGTGTCTCGCCTGGCCTTCGGCGTGCGCGGCCGCAAGTCCGCCTACATGACCATCGCGGGAGTGGCCGTCGGGCTTCTGGCCGTTGCGGGGATCAACATCTGATGATCGTCCTGCTCGGCCTCAACCATCGCAGCGCACCGGTGGAGATCCGGGAGCGGCTGGCGTTCGACAGCGGCGGCACGGCCGAGGCCCTCGGCCGTCTGACCGGCCGCCCGGGTGTGCGCGAGGCCTACCTGCTCTCGACCTGCAACCGGGTCGAGGTGCTGGTTCACGGCGATTCGGCCGAGAGCGGGCTTGCCGCCCTGCGCGACTTTCTCTGCGAGGAGCGCGGCGTCGAGCCGGCGGAACTCGACAAGTTCACCTACCACCACGACGGGATCGAGGCGGTACGGCACCTGTTCCGGGTTACCTGCGGCCTGGACTCGATGATCCTGGGCGAGCCCCAGATCGCCGGCCAGGTCAAACAGGCGTTCCTGGCGGCACGGGAGGCGGGCACCATCGGCTCGGTTCTCGACCGGCTGCTGCAGCAGGCGCTTTCCGGGGCCAAGCGGGTGCGCACCGAAACCGGCATCTCGCGCCACACCGTTTCGGTGGCCACCACGGCGGTCGAGCTGGCGCGCCAGATCTTCGGTGAACTGGAAAGCCGCAAGGCGCTCCTGCTTGGCGCCGGGGAGATGAGCGGCCTGGTGGCGACCCATCTGTCGGCGCAGGGGGTGAACGACGTCGTCGTCGCCAGCCGCACCTACAACCGGGCCGAGCATCTCGCCGAACGCATCGGGGGCCGCGCGGTGCACTGGGACGCGGCGCTGGGCAACCTGCGCGACGTCGACATCGTGATCAGCGGTACCGGCGCGCCGGGCACGGTTCTGTCCAAGCGGGACGTGTCCCAGGCTTTGCGCCGCCGCCGTGGCCGGCCGTTGTTCCTGATCGATATCGCGGTGCCCCGGGACATCGATCCCGCGATCAATCGGCTGGAGTACGCCTACCTCTACGACATCGACGACCTGAACGGGGTGGTCGACAAGAACCTGGACAAGCGCAACCAGGCTGCCGAAGAGGCGCGCGTGTTGCTCGAACATGAGTGCGCCGGTTTCGAGCGTTGGCTCGGCGGCCTCTCGGTCGCGCCGACGATCACCTCGCTGCGCAGCGCCTTTCTGGAACTGGGTCAGCAGGAGGCGGAACGTTTCAAGCGCAAGCTCGGCGCATCGCAACAGCAGGACGCCGAGCTGCTGGAACAGTTGGCCCGCTCGCTGGTGCAAAAGCTGCTGCACCGGCCGATCCGGCATCTCAAGGGATCGGTCGACCGAGGAGACGCCACCCTTTCGGCGGCGCTCTACCGGGAGATCTTCGGCATCGATCCCGAGATCGACCCGGGTGACGATGCGACCCCGGCGCCGACCGAAAGCCCCGATGATGACGCCCGGCCGGCGGGGCCCCGGGGCATCGTTCGCGGCGGACGCAACGACGGATGAAGCCGCTGGTCCTCGGCACCCGGGGGAGCGCCCTGGCTCGTTGGCAAGCGGAGCACGTCGCCGCCTCGCTGCGTCAGGCGCATTCCGGCCTCGAGGTCGAGATCCACATCATCAAGACCACCGGCGATGTCGATCAGCACAGTTCGATCGAGGATGTCGGCGGCCGGGGCGTGTTCGTTCGGGAGATCGAACAGGCCTTGCTCGACGGACGGATCGATCTGGCGGTCCACAGCCTCAAGGACCTGCCGACCACTCAGCCCGACGGACTCTGTCTCGGTGCGATTCCAGCACGTCACGACGCTCGAGATCTGTTGATCAGCCCCGGCGGCGCGCACCTCGAGGGTTTGGCCGAGGGGGCCCGGGTGGCCACCGGCAGCCTGCGGCGTCGTTGTCAACTGCTGCACATTCGTCCCGATCTGGATGTGGTGCCGGTGCGGGGCAACGTGGACACCCGCCTGCGCAAGCTGTGGGAGGGGCAGTTCGATGCCCTGATGCTGGCGCTTGCGGGCATCGAGCGGCTGGAACTCCAGGTCCAGGGCGGCGTGCCGCTGGACGTCGAGCGTTTCATCCCCGCGGTGGGGCAGGGCGCCCTCGGGATCGAGATCCGCGCCGAGGACCGGGAGACCGCCGCGCGTGTCGCGGCGTTGGGCCATCCGGAGAGTACCTGGCGGGTCACCGCCGAACGGGCCT
>CAZBZH010000459.1:0-4125 GCA_964496265.1 uncultured Acidobacteriota bacterium
TTCGCCGGCAAGCTGGTGTTCCTCGAGAACTACGACATGCAGATCGGCCGCTTCCTGATGCAGGGTGTCGACCTCTGGCTGAACAACCCGCGCCGCCCCCTCGAGGCCAGCGGCACCAGCGGAATGAAGGCGGCGATGAACGGCGGGCTCAACTGCAGCATCCTCGACGGCTGGTGGTGCGAGGGTTACGACCCGAGCCACGGCTGGCAGATCGGCGCGGCCGAGCGCTACGAGGACGAGGCCCACCAGGACGCGGACGACGCGGAGTCGCTCTACAGCGTGCTGACCGAGTCGGTCATGCCCTGCTACTACCAGCGCGACTCCCAGGGCCTGCCCACCGCCTGGATCGCCCGGATGAAAGAGGCGATGGCCACGCTGATCCCTCAGTTCAGCGCCGACCGCATGGTCTGCGACTACGTCACCGACATCTACCGGGCCGAAGACCGGTCCTGACCCCGGGCGGCGTGTGATCGGTTTACTAGGGCTGAAGCCGGGCCAGGGAAAGCGCACTTTCCTGGTCGCCGCCTACCTGTATCTGGTCATCGCCGCCTACCTGATGCTCAAGTCGGCGAGCAAGAGCCTGTTCCTCGAGGCCTTCGGCGCCAAGAAGCTGCCGCTCGCCACCATCTTCATCGCGATCTTCGTCGGGCTGTTCGCCGCCGCCTACATCCGGATCTCCCGGCGGCTCGACCCGACCCGGCTGGTGGTCGCCACCCTGCTGTTCCTCGCCGCCAACCTGGTCGGCTTCTGGTGGCTGGACCACCTGGAGGTCAGCTGGGTCTACCCGGTCTTCTTCGTCTGGGTCGGGATGTTCGGCGTGATCGCCCCGACCCAGGTCTGGACCCTGGCCAACGACCTGTTCACCACCCGTGAGGCCAAACGGGTCTTCGGCGTGATCGGTGCCGGCGGAATCATCGGCGCCATCTCCGGCGGCGCGATCACCGGCACCCTGGCGACCCGCATCGGGACCGCCAACCTGCTGCCCACCGGCGCGGCCCTGCTGTTGCTGGCCACCGGCATCGTGATGCTGCTGGCGCGACATCAGCTTCAGGCCCATGCCCGGCGGGACGAGATGCCCCCGCCCCGGCGGCTGAGCGATAGCCTGCGGCTGGTCGCCCGCTCGCCGCATCTGCGGCTGGTCGCCTCCCTGGTGATGATCACCGCCGTCGCCACCAAGATGGTCGACTGGCAGTTCAACGCCGTCGCCGAGGAAGCGTTCCAGGACGCCGACGCGCGCACCGCGTTCTTCGGCGCCTTCGACGCGGCCACCGGCTTCATTGGGTTTCTGATCCAGGCGTTCCTCACCAGCCGGCTCCTGATGTACATCGGGCTCGGCGGGGCGATCCTGCTGTTCCCGCTGCTGATGAGCTTCGGCACCGCCGCGTTGATCCCGGTGGTGCCGATCGGCTTCGCGCTCAAGGCCGCGACCCTGGCCAAGGGGGCGGACCAGACCCTCAAGCACTCGATCGACCGCTCCAGCCGCGAACTGCTGTACCTGCCGGTCAGCCGCACCATCAAGGTCCAGGCCAAGTCGGCGATCGACATGGTGATCGATCGCTCCGGGGACGGGATCGCGGGGCTGGTGCAGTTGGCGGTGATCACCCTGGTGACCCTGCCGACCGCCGGCAACCTGACCAACGTGCGCCACATGGCCCTGGTCAACCTGGTCTTTCTCACGCTGTGGATCCTGGTCGCCGTGCGGCTGCGCCGTTCGTACATCTCCGAACTCGAACGCTCGGTGGTCGAGGGCAACATCGAGATCGGCTCCTGGCATGAGGCGGTCGCCGGCGCCGAGGCTCTCGACGCGGTGCGCACCGCCCTGCGCAGCTCCGTCGAGAGCGAGGTCATCGCCGCCCTCGATCTGGTCGGCCGCAATCCCCAGTGGGATCTCGGCGACGCCCTGGACACCCTGATTCGCGACGGCTCTCCGGAGATCCGCGCCCGGGCCCTGGCGATCCGGCTGGCTCCCGAGAACCCGGACCTGCCCGAGGGGGTCACCCGGGCCTTCGCCGAGGAGGATCAGGCGCTGCTGGCCGAGTGCATCGATCTGCAGTTGGCCGCCGATCCCGCCGAGCGGCGCAAGCGTGCCGAGGCGATCCTCGATCGCGCCGGCGGACCGGCACGGGGCGCCTGGATCGCGTTGATGGTCCGGCGGCTGGGCCCCGAGTTCCAGCCGATGGCGCGGACCCTGATCGAGGAGTTGCTGCACCCGGACTCCCCCTCGGAGGCGCGCGAGGTGGCCACCACCGCCATCGGCCTGCTCCCCGGCGGCGGAGGCATGGGGGATCTGCTGCCGCCGCTGCTGGAAGATTCCCAGCGCACCGTATCCGCCGCCGCCGTGCGGGCCTGCGCCGCCATCGGCGGTGAGGAATCGCTGCGGGCGCTGGTTCCCCTGCTGGCCCAACCCCTGGCACGGCGGGAGGTCCGCCAGGCGCTACGCAGCCAGGGAGAGGCCGCGGTGCCGATGCTGGCCCAGGCCGCGAGCGACCCGTCATTGCCCCAGAACGTGCGCCGGCGGATTCCGTCGGTGCTCTCGGCCATCGGCAGCGGAGCCGCCGTCGAGGCGCTGAGCGGGATGTTGCGGGACGGCGATCCCCGGCTGGTCCAGGCCGCCGGAGAGGCGCTCTACCGGGTGCGGCTGGTCCGCCCCGAACGGTCGCTGCTGCCCGCCCGGGACGCCCGGGCCATGATTCGGGAACAGGGGGAGATCTGCGGCCGGCTGTGGCGGTTGCTCCAGGCCCTGGAGCGCACTGCCCCCGAACCCTGCCCCGACGCCCGGGCGCTGCTGATCGACTCGGTGCGCGAGGCCTACCGCCAGCAGCACACCGTGGTCTTCCGCACCCTCTGCCTGGCCTACTCCCCGCGGCACATCCTCAGCTGCCGCCGCAGCCTGCTGGACCGCAACCTGGAGCTGCGGGCCAACGCCGCGGAGTTGCTGGATAACCTGATGCCGCATAGGCTATGGCGCGAGTTGGTGCCGATCCTCTACCCGGAAGAGCATGAGGGGAAGCGCGGCTCGAAGAGCGACAGCGAGCCGCTCCGCGGCGTGCTGGCCGAGAAGCTGGGAGACGAGTTCGGCCCGTGGATCCTGACCGCGGCGCTCTATTACTCGGTGCGCGCCCGGCTTCAGGGGGAACAGGCGATGTGCCGCCGGCTCGCCGACCACCCCCACGACTGGGTCCGCGAGACCGCCCGGGCCGGGCTGGATCACGGATTCGACCGGAACCGGACACGAGGAAACATGACCGTCGTCGAGAAAGTCGTGGCGTTGCGCAGGGTCGAGATCTTCCGTGAGTCGCCACCGGAACAGCTGGCGCTGATCGCCGCGATCTCCCGGGAAGAGACCGTCGACGACGGTTTCTGCCTGGCCCGCGAGGGAGACCCTCCGGGGGATCTGTTCGTGCTGCTGAACGGACGGGTCCGGATCCAGCGGGGCGGCAGCCACGTGGGCGAGCTGGGCCCCGGCGACGCCATCGGCACCTGGACCCTGTTCGACGACGAGCCGCTTCAGGTCGGCGCCGAGGCCTCCGGCGAGACCGCTCTGCTGCGCATCGACCGTTTCGCCCTGGACGAGGTCCTCGAGGAACACCCGGAGATCTCCCGGGCCCTGATCCAACAGCTGATCCAGCGGCTGCGCCGCATGGCGGATAGCGCATGAGTCAGGAAGGGGGCACGATCCTCGTCGTCGACGACGAGCAGATGGTCACCGGCAATCTCGAGTTGCTGCTGCGGATGGAGTCGACCCACCAGGCGGTGGTGTACAACAAACCCGAAGAGGCGGTCGCCCACCTGGAGCAGCACGATGTCGACGTGGTGCTGTCCGATTTCATGATGCCCGGGCTCGACGGCCTGCAGCTGTTGCACAAGGCCAAGGAGCTGCGGCCCACCGCCAGCCGATTGCTGCTGACCGGCTACGCCGACAAGGACAGCGCGATCAAGGCGATCAACGACGTGGGGCTCTTCTACTACCTGGAAAAACCCTGGGACAACAGCGACCTGCTGCTGATCCTGCGCAATGCCGTCGAGCGCAGCCGTCTGCTGCGCTCGCTGGCCGATCGAACCGGCTCGCTGAACGACATGCGCGAGCAGATCTGGAAGCTCCTGATCTGAATGAGCAACAACTCG
>CAZBZH010000460.1:0-4093 GCA_964496265.1 uncultured Acidobacteriota bacterium
GAGCAGCCAGCCGGACGCCCCGTCGTTCCGGCCGGGCGAGCGCATCGAACGGGTCCCGATGACCAAGATGCGTCAGATCATCGCCGACCACATGATCGAGTCGCGCCGCACCTCGGCCCACGTCAGCTCGGTCTTCGAGGTCGACGTGACCCGGCTGGTCCAGCTGCGGGCCAAGTACAAGAAGGCCTACGAGGAGCGCCACGGGGTCAAGCTGACCTACACGCCGTTCTTCATCAAGGCCGCCTGCGACGGGCTGCGCGCCTGGCCGATCCTGAACGCGTCGGTCGAGGGCGACAACATCGTCTACAAGAAGGACCTGAACATCGGCGTCGCCGTGGCCCTCGACTGGGGCCTGATCGTGCCGGTGGTCAAGAACGCCGACGAGTCCTCGATCGCCGGCCTTTGCCGCAAGGTCAACGACCTGGCGGACCGGGCCCGCGCGAAGAAGCTGAACCCCGACGAAGTGCACGGCGGAACCTTCACCATCACCAACCCGGGGATCTACGGCGGCCTGTTCGGTCTGCCGATCATCAACCAGCCCCAGGTGGCGATCATGGGCATCGGCGGCATCAAGAAGCGGCCGGTCGTCGTCGAGGGGGACGCCATCGCCGTCCGCTCGATGATGTACATCTCGATGTCCTACGACCACCGGGTGGTCGACGGCGCCGTCGCCGATCAGTTCCTGGCCATCGTGCAGCGTGGCCTGGAGAACTTTGACGAGTCGCTGCTCTAGTCCCCGCCTGACGGCGCACTGGTTGGGCCGGCTCCCCTACGAAGAGGGGCTGGCCCTGCAGGCGCGCGCCGTCCAGGCCCGCCGGGCCGGCACCATCGGCGACGTGTTGCTTCTGCTGGAACACCCGCCGGTGGTGACCCTCGGACGGGGTGCCCACGAGGAGCATCTGCTCCACTCCCCCGAGGAGCTCCAGGCCCGCGGCATCGAACTCCACGAGGCCGGACGTGGCGGCGACGTGACCTACCACGGTCCGGGCCAGCTGGTCGGCTACCCGATTCTGGCCCTGGAAACCGGGCGCCGGGACGCCCACCGCTACCTCCGCGATCTGGAGCAGGCGCTGATCGATCTGGCCGGCGGCTACGGTCTCGAGGCCGGGCGGATCGAGGGATTGACCGGCGTCTGGGTCGGACAGGAAAAGCTCGCCGCCATCGGGGTACGGCTCTCGACAGGGTGGATCACCTCCCATGGATTCGCCCTGAACGTCGCCGAGGACCTCAGCGGCTTCGAGAACATCGTCCCCTGCGGGATCTCCGACCGGGGGGTCACCTCGCTGGCGCGGCTGCTGGAGCGAGCTCCTGAGCTACAGGAGGTCGCGGAGCAGGCGGCGGAGCACGTGGCCCGCTGCCTGGGCCGCCAGCCCGCCGAGGTCGGCGTGCAGCAGGGGTTTTCGATATAGTCTCCCTACGGGGGCCTGAGCACGGGCAGGAAAGTGAGGATGCGGCTTTGAGTTGCGGAACCGAAGGAAAGCGTCGCCCCGAGTGGCTGAAGGTGCGGCTCCAGACCGGAGAGAAGTACCGCGAGTTGCGCAAGATGGTCGATGAGCTGTCGCTCAACACCGTCTGCGTCGAGGCCCGCTGCCCCAACATCTACGAATGCTGGAACGCCGGCACCGCCACCTTCATGATCCTCGGCGATGTGTGCACCCGCCGCTGCGGCTTCTGCAACGTCCACAGCGGCATGCCCCCCGCCGGACCCGACCCCGAGGAACCCCGGCACGTCGGTGAGGCCATTCAGCGCCTGGGCCTGCGTCACGCGGTGATCACCAGCGTCGACCGGGACGATCTTCCCGACGGCGGCGCCATGCACTTCCAGCGGGTGATCCAGGCGATTCACGAACGGAACCCGGGCTGCGCCGTCGAGGTGCTGACGCCGGACTTCAAGAAGAAGGAAGGCGCTCTCGACGTGGTGCTGGCGGCCCGCCCGGAGGTGTTCTCCCACAACGTCGAGACCGTACCCCGGCTGTACAAGCCGGCGCGGCCCGGCTCACGCTACGACCACTCGGTGGGCCTGCTGGCGGCGGCGGCCAAACGCCGTGACCGGGACATGCCCGACATGCGGGTCAAGTCGAGCATGATGCTGGGGCTCGGCGAACGGGATGAAGAGGTCCTCGAGACCATGCGCGACCTGCGGGAAGCCGGCGTCGAGGTGGTCGCCCTGGGCCAGTACCTGCAGCCGACCAAGGAACACATGCCGGTGGATCGCTTCGTCGAGCCGAAGCAGTTCGACGCCTTCCGCGACGCGGGCATGGAGATGGGTTTCTTCCACGTCGAGGCCGGACCGCTGGTCCGTTCGTCGTACCACGCGGAACAGCACCGCCCGGACCCGGAAGGCCGGCACACCGCTGCGCCGACCGCCGGCGACGACGGGCTACTGCAGATTCTCTAGAGCTTCCCGCGGAGACGCTCGCTCCCCGGTCCGCCCTCTCGGTGGAGTGCCGGCTGCTGGAGGTTCAGCTGGTGGAGTTCTTGTCCTTGGGACGCAGCATCAGCGGCGGGCCCAGCTTGCGCCCTTCCAGGAAGTCGCCGATGTCCTTGAGCATCGCCGCGACCTGTTCCTCGCTTCCGCCGACGTAACGCCGCACGACGATCCCCTCGGCATCGATGATGTAGGTCGTGGGGATGATGCCGGTCCCGCCCCATTCGCGGCTGATGCGGCGGCCGTCGACCAGCACCGGGTAGGACACGCCCAGGCGGGCGACGGTGGAGCCGATCAGCTCGGGAGCCAGCTTGGTGTCCTTGGCGATGCCGACGATCTGGAGCTCCCCCTCGGCCCGTTCGTCGAGCAACTGCTGGAGACGAGGCATCTCCTTGCGGCAGGGCTCGCACCAGGTGGCCCAGAAGTTGATGACGGTCAGCTTGGCCGCCGACCAGTCGACTGCCCGGTAGGTCCCCTGGACGTCGAAGCCCTTGACCAGCGGAGCGGGCTGGTTGGGCGCGACGACCAGATTGCCCGCCGGGGCGGGTAGCACCACCGACAGCAGGATCGCCGCCAGGATCAAGTATCGCATCGAACGCATCGGAACCCCCGAGTCGGCCATGGTCTAGACGGTATGCGCCGGTGGCCGAACAAAAGGCTACGCCAGGATCCGCGAGGATGCCACTGGCCTGCTTCAACTGGGGAAGGATACAACGAGGAAGGAAATGGAGCGGGAAACCGGGCTCGAACCGGCGACCCCGACCTTGGCAAGGTCGTGCTCTACCAACTGAGCTATTCCCGCGCCTAGGGTGCTGCCACCAACTTCCGTTGGCGACCGGCAGAATGTACCAGAGGCCCCGGACTTCGTCAACGTTCGCCGGGGCGGAATGCGTCCCTGAGATGCCGCACCCGGGGGCCCGCCTCGAGAGCGCCGAAAACCTCGACGACGTCGAAGCGGCAGGGGCGCTCCTGGCGGTCGAACCGCTGGAGCCAGACCAGGGCGGTGCGGGCGATCCGGCGCCGCTTGAGCCGGCCGACCGTCTCCCCCGGCAGGTAGCCGGAGTCGTTTCGCCGCGCCTTGACCTCGACGAAGACGACCTCGTCACCATCCCGGGCGATCAGATCGATCTCCCCGTGGCGCCAGCGGAAGCGCCGGGCGATGACGACCATCCCCGCACGCCGCAGAACATCCTCGGCCAGCGCCTCCGCCCCCTCGCCGTAGCGATAGGGACTCCGCGGCTCGGCGAGCGCCATCATCCACCGCCCCCCTGGCGGCGCTTGCGGGCATCCCGCAGCCGATCGCGGATCGGCGTGGGACGGCCGCCGTTGAGCCGTCCGAGACGCTTGCGCAGCTCGTTGCGGAACTTGACGTTGTAGAACCGGTACTTGACCCGCTGGCGCACGGTCAGGTCCGCCTCGATCGCCCGCTTGAGCCTGCGTTCCTCGGTCTGCAGCTCGGTCTCGAGCGAGTCCAGGCGCTCGAGCAGACTCTGGAGCTCACTATCGGCCCTGCCGCCCTCGAAGGCGATCCGCAGGCTGCGGGTGGTCGACGCCCGGGCGCGGCGGGCCTTGCGGCGCACCCCTTCGAGCTCCTCGACCAGCGGCATGATCGTCTCGACCTGGGCGTCGGTCACGGCGACGTGGCGGCGCAGCCCCGCCTCGTAG
>CAZBZH010000461.1:0-3345 GCA_964496265.1 uncultured Acidobacteriota bacterium
CCGCAGCACACGCAGCGATAGATCCCGTCCTCCTTGAGGTCGACGTACTCCCCGGTAAACGGCGGCTCGGTGCCCTTCATGCGGGTCACCCGGTACTGCTCGTCGGTGAGCTGCTCCCGCCACTGCTGCTCGGTCTTCTCCATGCGGTCGCTCATGTTGCACCTCGTTACGTTTCCGTGGTTTGCCGCCCGTCGCGCCACGCCCATATTAGCCGTATGCGCAAACAAGGCGGAGGTTTCGGCATGGTGATGCTGGTCGTCGTGACCGCCATCGTGCTGTTGTTGGTGGCCAAGAACTGGCAGAAGGTCGCCCCCACCGCCATGGAGCTGCAGGATGACGGCGGGGTTCCGGTCCCCCAGGACTTCGACGATCATGGCGAGTCCGGAGCGGCCCAGGAACTGCGTCAGGGGAACCTGCCCGGTCTCAAGGAGATGCGCCAGAACACCGGCGCCTACTCCGACCGGCTGCAGAACGCCCTCGACGAGACCAACCAGTAGCCCCCGGCACCCGCTCCTCCGGTTGCCCCGGTTCCCGGCCCTTTTTCGGGCCTCCCGCACACTCCGAATCGCACCTGGGAAAACAGTTCCCGGCCGGGTGTTGTTCCCTGTTTCCCGCTGTTAGAATCCCTGGCGTCGGCCGCCCCCCGCCCGGAGGATTCCGGGCCCCACGAACAGGCCGGCTCCAAATCGAGATTCAGAGAGTCAAGGGAGCTAACACTCATGTCCAACGGTCTGTTCCGCGTCCCGGTGCCGGTCAACGAGCCGGTCCTCGACTACCTCCCCGGGAGCCCCGAGCGGCAGGAGCTGCAGAAGCAGCTGAGCCGGATGTCGAGCCGCGAGATCGAGATCCCGGCCCGGATCGGCGGCCGCAAGGTCCGCACCGGCAAGCTGGCCGAGATCACGATGCCTCACGACCACGCCCACGTGCTGGGGCACTACCACAAGTGCCGCAAGGCCGAGGTCAACCGGGCGATCCAGGCGGCCCTCGACGCCCGGGAAGCCTGGGCGGCGATGCCCTGGCAGGAGCGGGCCGCGATCTTCCTCAAGGCCGCCGACCTACTGGCCGGCCCCTATCGTCAGATCCTCAACGCCTCGACGATGCTGGGACAGTCCAAGACGGCCCATCAGGCCGAGATCGACTCCGCCTGCGAGATGATTGACTTCTTCCGCTTCAACCCGTTCTACATGGAGCAGGTCTACAGCGAGCAGCCCGAATCCAACCCCGGCTGCTGGAACATGCTCGAGCACCGCGGCCTGGAAGGCTTCGTCTTCGCCGTGACCCCCTTCAACTTCACGTCGATCGCCGGCAACCTGCCGACCGCTCCGGCGCTGATGGGGAACACGGTGGTCTGGAAGCCC
Organism: uncultured Acidobacteriota bacterium; assembly: GCA_964496265.1. Taxonomy (GTDB): domain Bacteria; phylum Acidobacteriota; class Polarisedimenticolia; order Polarisedimenticolales; family Polarisedimenticolaceae; genus Mor1. The sequence continues at coordinate 1,359 of CAZBZH010000461.1, forward strand.
GCTTCGTCGGCGGTCTACTCGGCTCACTTCATCATGGACCTACTGGAAGAGGCCGGGCTGCCCGCCGGCGTGATCAACATGGTCCCCGGTTCCGGCGGCGAGGTCGGCGATCCGGTGCTGGCCAGCCCCGATCTGGCCGGCATCCACTTCACCGGCTCCACCGAAGTGTTCAAGAACATGTGGGCCACCGTCGGCCAGAACATCGGCAAGTACAAGTACTACCCGCGCATCGTCGGTGAGACCGGCGGCAAGGACTTCGTCTTCGCCGACAAGAGCGCCGATATTCCGTCGCTGGTGACCGGCCTGATCCGCGGTGCCTTCGAGTACCAGGGTCAGAAGTGCTCCGCTGCCTCCCGCGCTTTCATCCCGGCGTCGATCTGGGAGCGGGTCAAGAAGGGTCTGCTCAAGCAGGCCTCCCAGATCAAGGTCGGCGATCCCACCGACTTCACCAACTTCATGGGCGCGGTGATCGACCAGGGCGCCTACAAGACGATCACCAGCTACATCAGCTACGCCAAGCGCACCCGGGGCCACAGCATCCTCCACGGCGGCGAGTACTCCAGCCGCAAGGGCTACTTCATCGAACCGACCATCGTGCAGGCGCGCACCCCGGACTCGAAGCTGTTGCAGGAGGAAATCTTCGGCCCGGTGCTGACGATCTACGTCTACCCCGACAAATCGATCGACCGGGCGCTCAAGATCTGTAACGAGGGTTCGGCCTACGCGCTGACCGGCGCGGTGTTCGCCCAGGACCGCTACGCGGTGAGCAAGATCGCCGACGCGCTGCGCCACACCGCCGGCAACTTCTACATCAACGACAAGCCCACCGGCGCCGTGGTCGGCCAGCAGCCCTTCGGCGGCGGCCGCGCCTCGGGCACCAACGACAAGGCGGGCTCGATGCTCAACCTGGTGCGCTGGGTCAACCCGCGGACGATCAAGGAGACCTTCGTGCCTCCGACCGACTTCCGCTACCCGTTCATGCAGGAAGACTAGTTCGATTCGGATCGACCGAATCAGGGCCGCGTAGCCGAGTGCAACGCGGCCCTTTTCTATGCCTATTCGTCTTCGAGGATGAAGGTCGTCGGCGGCGTGGTCGGACAGAGATACTCACACCCGACACCCACGGTGTACCCCTGGAGCGGGCAGGGAATGATCTGGTTCTTGTAGACCGTGGTGAAGTACGGCGGGCAGTTTCCGCACACGCTGGGCAAGCACTGCTCGTCCTTGCCGCTCACCTGACTGGCTCCGACGGCCGCCAGGATCGCGAGGACACACATCGTGAAGATGAGCTTCTTCCGCATTTGATCTCTCCGTTCTGGCCCACGCGAGGGTGAGCCGGCTGAGGTTGCCCGCCTTCCCGGGAGGCGGCGTTCGGTTGGGTGAGCTCACGATCTCTAGCGTCATTCAGCCGTGCGAGGGGCAAGTTCGAATATCGCGACTTGCGCCGGCGTCGGATCGGCGGCGGCATGCTGGACAGATGCCGGACACACTTCCGCGCAGCCCACGCACAGCGATGCTCAGCAGGAAGAGCGGTTCGACGCCCCGGCCGCAGAAAAGCGCTCAACGGTCCACCCGGAGGCGCCGGACCGCAGTACTATTTCCACTAGCGACATTCGTCGCTGCGAGGGGAAAGGCTGCTGGCAAATGGCGAGAATGCACGGCTCCGAGGAATCCATCGACGCGCTGTTCCCCCAGATCTACCGGGACCTGCGCCGGCTTGCCGGCAAGTACATGGATGCGGAACGGGGCTACCGGACGATCCAACCCACGGCCCTGGTTCATGAATCCTACGTTCGGCTCGCTCGCTCTCACCGCATCGACGTCCGTGGTCGCACCCATCTGTTCGCCCTGGCGGCCACTCAGATGCGCCGGATCCTGGTCGAGCAGGCTCGAGCGCGTAACCGCCAGAAGCGGAAACTGCCCGACGCCGAAACCACCGTCAGCGTCGACACCCTCGTTCCGGGTCCGCTGCATGCGGAGGTTCTCA
>CAZBZH010000461.1:3386-4072 GCA_964496265.1 uncultured Acidobacteriota bacterium
CACGGATATGCATCTCCGCGAGATCGCGAGCTTCCTCGACGTGTCCGATCGCACGATCAAGGCGGACTGGGCGGTAGCCCGGGCCTGGCTCGCGGCACGGCTCGCCCGATCGAACCCGGGGTCTTGAGCGAAAGCCGCCACGACAGGCTCTCGCGCCTCTTTCTCGAACTATCCGGTCAGGATGAGGCTGAAGCCGTCGACGCCTTGGCCCGTTTGCGTCGAGACGACGCGGCCATGGCCGACGAACTGGAGGCCATGCTCGCCGTCGCGCCCGATGCTCTATCGCATCTTTCTACCGGCGCTTTTCACGCGGAGCCCGGCAGCTTCGACCGCCCCATGCCCGAAACCGTCGGGCCCTACCTCCTGCAGGAGCGCCTGGGCGAAGGGGGCATGGGCGTAGTGTACCGGGCGCTGCAGCAAGAACCCCTGCGGCGCGAGGTCGCGGTCAAGCTGATCCGCCCGGGGTTCGAGACGACCGAGATTCTCGATCGCTTCGAGCGAGAACGGCAATCGTTGGCCGTGATGAGCCACCCCTGCATCGCACGGGTGCTGGATGCGGGCGAGACCGCAGAGGGCTGGCCCTACTTCGCGATGGAGCTCGTCGACGGCGATCCGCTGCATACCTATTGCGACTCCCTCAACCTGACCTTGAAGCAGCGGCTGGACATCTTCGCTCGAATCTGTGA
>CAZBZH010000462.1:0-4070 GCA_964496265.1 uncultured Acidobacteriota bacterium
CAGGTCGCCGCGGACAACGTCCAATACTTCGAGCCGAGTCGCGACGGGTTCCTCAAGCACCTGAGCGAGGCGCGGGGTGTGATCGCCACCGCCGGCTTCACCCTGCTGACCGAGTCGCTGTTCCTCAAGAAGCCCTATCTCGCGCTGCCCATGCGGGGCCAGTTCGAGCAGGAACTGAACGCGCATCTGTTGGCCGAAGCGGGCTACGGCGCGCAGTACGGCGGCGGTGGAAGCCAGGAAATCGCGGCGTTCCTCTACCGTCTCCCCGAGTATCGGGCACGGCTGGACACCTACGAGCCGGGTTCCAATGAGGTCCTACTGGAACAGCTCGACCGGCTGCTCGCCGACGATGCGGCGAGCTTGCGGAGACTCATGGCCGAACGGTAGCCCCGGCCTCAGCGTGGGGGAGCGGCCGCCACGGCGCTACTTCGCGGCGCCTTCCTCCAGCGCACCGATGCCGTAGACGTGCCTCAGTGAACGCACCACGATCAGGCCGTCGGAGATCGCCGGCGTCGACATGATCACCTCGTCGACGCTGTTCTTGGCCAACTCCTCGTAGCTGTCGCCGGCGCCGATCACGACCACCTCGCCATCTTCGTTGCTGAAGTAGAGCTTGCCGTCGGCGGCGATCGGCGACGCGGTGTAGCTGCCGCCACCGCCGACACGGGCGCGGTAGACCTGATCGCCGGTCTTGGCGTTGTAGCAGGTCATGCGGCCGTTGTTGGCGCAGGTGTAGAAGCGGTCGCCGTAGACGATCGGCGTCGGCATGTAGGTACCGCCGCGCCCCTTGCTCCAGGCGATGCTGTCGCTCTCGGTCTCCCCTTCGGCCAGGGACAGGTCCCCCTTGCCGCCGGGGCGGATCACGTAGATCGGGCGGATCGGCGGGTAACCGGCGGTGACGTAGGCCATCTCGTTGGCGACCACCGGGGTGGCCACGGTGACCTCGGAGTTGGGCGCCAGGGTCCAGAGTTCCTTGCCGTCGCGCGGATCGTAGCCGCGGATCGTCGTGCCGTTGGTGATCAGTTCATCCCGCTTGCCGCCGCGCAGCACGTTGGGTGTACCCCAGGTGGGGACCTCGTCCCGGGCGGTCTTCCAGGCCAACTTGCCGTCCGTCAGCTTGTAGGCGGCGATGAACGAGTCGGCGTAGATGTCCGCCTGCACGACCACCAGATCCTCGTAGATGATCGGCGAGCTGGCGTGGCCCCACTGATAGCTGCGGTCGTAGAACCAGCCGGCGTCGAGCACCCCGGTGTCGGCGGTCCACAGCGGCTTGCCCTCCATGTCGAAGGCGGCGAGCACGCCGATGGTGCCGAACAGCGCCACCACCCGCTTGCCGTCGGTCACCGGCGTCGAATTGGCCTGGGTCGATTTCAGGTGCCGCTTGGCACCGGGCACCTTACGGGCGACCTCCTGCTCCCAGAGGATCTCGCCGGTCTTCTTGGAGAGCGCGTAGACCTTGAACACGTGGACCGAGGTGTCATCCACCGAGTCGACATCGCCGTAGAGGCCGGTGCGGAAGGTGTCGTCGCCGGCGGTGCTGACCGCCGTGGTGACGAAGATCTTGTCGCCCCAGATGATCGGGCTCGAGTTGGCCAGCCCCGGGATCGGTGTCTTCCAGCGTAGGTTCTTGCCCGAGGCGCCGTCCCACTCGGTCACCGCGCCCTGGCCGTCAGCCACTCCCGAGGCCAGCGGACCACGGAACTGCGGCCAGTTCTGCGGTGCGGTGCGAGCCGCGGGGACGCGGGCGGACTTCGCCTCGGCCACCGCCTCGGCTTCCGCGGCGGCACTCTCTCCGTCCTCGCCCCCTTCCCCGGCGGCCCCCTCCGCCGCCGCCCCTTCGCCAGCGGCCTCGGCCAACGCCTCGGCGGAGACCGGCGTCAGCGTGAAGGAGGCCGAGCCCTGCTCCACCACCAGGCGTTCGACGATGCCGCCGCGGCCGGCGAACTCCACCTTGACCTGGGGAGCCTCTACCGCTTCGAAGCGGCTCTCGCTCAGCGGGCGCATGCGCAGCGGCTGCTGTCCCACGACCTGGCCGATCAGCACACGCTCCTCGACGCGGAAATCGATCTGCAGCCCCTCGTCGTTGCAGTAGCTGCCGGCGTACTTCTGGAGGGTCTCCTGGGGCACCTCGATCGCCGGCTCCTCGGGCGTCTCGATCTCGACTTTTTCGAGACGCTCGACGATCGCTTCACCATCTTCGAGTTCACGAGCGGCAGCCAGGGCAGCGTCGAGCATCGCCGCGTCGATCTTGCCGGTGGCGAGCGCGGCCTCGAGCAGCCGCTCCTTCTTGCCGCGAACCGCCGCCTGCAGCACATCGCCGGCGCCGTCGGAGCCGGCCTCGAGCAGCAGCACCACGATGTCGTCGTGATTGTTGAAGGTCGCCCAGCCGATCGGCGTGAAGTTGTAGAAGGTGTCCTTGTTGTTGACGTCGGCACCCTTCTCGACGAGCCAACGCACCACGTCCAGGTGCCCCTTGTCGCAGGCGAAGGCCAGAGCCGTCGCGCCGTAGCGGGTGCGGGCGTCGATCTCGACCCCCTGCTCGTGAAGCTTCTTCATCTGGGCCAGGTCGCCCTGGCGGGCGGCCTCCCAGTAGGCATCCTTCGGAGTCTCCGCGACCGCGAGAGCGGCCAACAGCAGGACCAGCAGGCAGGAGCCGACGAGGCGGGTGCGCGAGAACATACGGGTCTCCTTCCGTCAGCGAGTGACGTCGACACCCATCATACGTGCAAGGGCCTTCCGGCGTTTCAGCCGGCTCAGCGGTCCGACCAGACCCCGAGCTCGTTGCCGCCGGGATCGCGGAACTGAAAGCGGCGGCCGCCGGGAAAGGCGAAGATCTCGACGACGACGGTGCCCCCGGCATCGCGAACCGCCTGGAGCGATGCCTCGAGGTCCTCGGAGTAGAGCACCGCCAGGGGGCCACCGGGCGTGACCTGCTCGACGAGGCGCAGCCCGCCGACCTCGCCGTCACCTTGCTGTTTGCGGATCCCCGCGTACTCGGGTCCGTAGTCGGTGAACTCCCAGCCGAAGGATGCATTGTAGAAGCGCTGGGCCTCGGCCATGTCGGTCACACTGAACTCGATGTAGTCGAGAGCGTGGTGGGCGTGATCAGACTTCGACATCCCCAACTCCTCCATCGAGCAGGAAGTGATTTCCAGCGGTTAGTCTTGCCCGTCCAGGGGCCGTTCGCAAAGCGGCGCACGACAACCTGCTGCCAGGGGGTGTCAGGAGGAAGGCTTCGCGGCCGCCAGCACTCGCACGATCGCCTGGATTCTCTGGTCGGGGCCCTGGTCGTGGGCGCGTTTCAGTCGCTCGAGGGCGGTGCCAACCTGCGAAGCATCGTCGAGCGGGATGACCAACTCGGGAAGTCGCCCATCGGGCACATGCTTGCGCAGGAACCAGAGCGCTCGGCGCCCCTCCAGCGGACGATAGTCCGCGCGGGGACATGACACTGCGTTGCGCCAATAGATCGACACCGTCGGCTCGGCGAACGAGCCGAGTACAACCTGTTCGAGGCTCAACCTCCCCCGGCCATGATCGAAGAAGCACGAAGGAGAGATTCTGGAGGAACTAGGACCGTCCAGGCACTCCCATTCGACATCCTGAAGCGTCGCCACGACGACGATATCGCTTCGCTCGAGTACCTCTTCGGCCGACCAGACGCCGGGCGCCGCCACGGCCAGAGGGGCCATCGCCACCACGGCGAGTATCGAGATCGACAGGATCGATAGCTTGGAAAACACGGGCGCCTCGCAAGAAGAGTCTTGGCGGGAGAATACGTCCCAAAAGAGTTCGATTCCAACCCCGTCACCAGCGAGCGCGGTGACCTTGCAGCCTGATATCCTGACCCCATGAGCACGCGGGACGGCGACGCAGATCGCGTCTTCCACGTCGTCGAGCTGACCAAGACGTACCACATGGGCGAGGTCGAGGTTCACGCCTTGCGCGGCGTCAGTCTGGACGTTGGCCCCGGCGAGTTGGTGGTCTTGCTCGGACCGTCAGGCAGCGGTAAGTCCACCCTGCTCAACATTCTCGGCGGCCTCGACGTGCCCTCATCGGGGAAGGTGTTCTAC
>CAZBZH010000463.1:0-4070 GCA_964496265.1 uncultured Acidobacteriota bacterium
CACCGCGAAGAGCCGCTGGATCAGGAAGGGGATGTCGACGCTCTCGATCAGCTCCCGGGGGATCTCCGCCAGGAAGCGGGGGGGGTAGGCGGGCATGAACATGCCGTGCATCCGCCGGTAGGCGGAGTAGCTCAGCAGCAGCTTCCGTTCGGCCCGGGTCATGGCCACGTAGCAGAGCCGCCGCTCCTCCTCGATGTCCTCCTCCCGGTCGCCGGCCATGCTGTGGGGAAACAGGTTTTCCTCGAGACCGACGAGGAAAACCACCGGAAACTCGAGCCCCTTGGCGCAGTGGATCGTCATCAGGGTGACCCCTTCACCCTTGCCCAGGTCGTCGGTGTCGGCGACCAGCGCCGAGCGGTCGAGGAAGCCCTCGAGGGTCGGGTTCTCCTCGTCCTCGGCGAACTCGACGGCGGCGGTGATCAGTGAGCGGACGTTCTCGATCCGCTCCTGGGCCACGCCGGCGAACAGCTTCTCCAGGTAGGGCTCGTAGTCGACGGTCTTGACCACGTGCTCGATCAGCTCGGCCACCCCCTGGTCGTCCCGGCGGCCGGCCAGGTCGTCGATCAGCTCGACGAAGCCGGCGAGCTGTTTGATCGCCCGGCCGCCGATCAGGCCGCCGTCCAGCGCCCGCCGGGCGGCGTCCAGCAGGTTCGAGCCGTAGCCCCGGGCGATGGTCTCGAGCTTCTCCAGGGTGGTGGCGCCGATGCCCCGGGCCGGGGTGTTGACCACCCGGCGGAAGGCGACGTCGTCCGAGGGGTTGAGCGCCAGCTTGAGGTAGGCCAGCACATCCTTGACCTCGCGCCGGTCGTAGAACTGCAGCGAGCCGACGATACGGAACGGGATGCGCTCCCGGCGGAACGCCTCTTCCAGCTGCCGCGACTGGGCGTTGGTGCGGTACAGCACCGCCATCTGGCCGGTCTCGTAGGCGTCGGTCAGCTGGCGGATGCGCCGCACGATCCAGGTCGCCTCGGCCCGGTCCTCGGGCAGGGAGGCCAGCTCCAGCGGGTCTCCGTGGTTGTTCTCGGTCCACAGGGTCTTGCCCTTGCGGCTCAGGTTGCGGCTGACCACGGCGCCGGCGGCGGCGAGGATGTTGCGGGTCGAGCGGTAGTTCTGCTCCAGCCGGATCGTCACCGTGCCGGGGTGGTCCCGTTCGAAATCGAGGATGTTGCGCAGCTCGGCGCCGCGGAAGCGGTAGATGCTCTGGTCCTCGTCGCCGACCACGCAGACGTTGCCGTGATGTGAGGAGAGCGCCTTGACCAGCAGATACTGGGGCCGGTTGGTGTCCTGGTACTCGTCGACCAGCAGGTGTTCGCAGCGCTCGGCGTAGATCGAGCGCACCTGCTCGTTCTCGTGGAGCAGGCGCACGGTGCGCAGCAGCAGGTCGTCGAAGTCGACGGCGTTGGCCTGGCGCAGCGCCTCCTCGTAGCGGCCGTAGACTTCGGCAACCAGCTTGCGAGCCGGGTTCGGATGCTTGGCCAGCTCCTCGGGAGTCTCCATCGCGTTCTTGGCCCGGCTGATCTTGGAGAGGAAGGTTCGCGGCGGGTCGGCGTCCTCCTCGCCCAGCACCTCCTTGAGGATCCGCTTGACCACGGCGAGTTGGTCCGCCGAGTCGTAGATGTTGAACCCGGACTGCAGCCCGGCCTCGGCGGCGTGGCGCCGCAGGATGCGCAGGCAGAGGGAGTGGAAGGTGCCGACCCAGCCGTCCAGCCGGGTGCCGCCGAGCAGCCGCTCGATGCGCTCCTTCATCTCGCCCGCCGCCTTGTTGGTGAAAGTCACCGCGAAGATGCGGAACGAGGGCACCCGCCGTTCGAGGATCAGGTGCGCCACCCGGTGGGTGATCACCCGGGTCTTGCCCGAGCCGGCGCCGGCCAGCACCAGCAGGGGGCCGTCGCCATGCAGTACCGCGGCCTGCTGGTCGGGGTTCAGCCCCTCGGTCAAGCTCGAGGGGCGGCCGGGGTTGCTCTCCGGCCCGGGCGTCCCGGAGGACGACAGGCCGAGACGCATCTGCTCGGGTGGGTTCACGCAGGGACCTCCAGGCGAGGCCGGCTAGGAGCGCGCGGCCGCGGAAGTCCCGATTTTAGCAGGCGAGGAGCTACTCGACGGTGACGCTCTTGGCCAGGTTGCGCGGCTGGTCCACGTCGCAGCCGCGGAGCAGCGCGATGTAGTAGGACAGCAACTGCAGCGGCACGACCATCAGCAGCGGCGAGAGCAGCTCGTGGGTCGGCGGCACCTGCAGCACCGCGTCCGCCTTTTCCTTCAGCTCGGCGCTCTCTCCGTCGGTCACGGCGATGACCACGCCGGAGCGGGCCTTCACCTCTTCGATGTTGGAGAGCATCTTCTCGAACACGCCGTCCTGGGGCGCCAGGGCCACCACCGGCATCTTCTCGTCGATCAGCGCGATCGGGCCGTGTTTCATCTCGCCGGCGGGGTAGCCCTCGGCGTGGATGTAGGAGATCTCCTTGAGCTTCAGCGCACCTTCCAGGGCGATCGGGTAGTTGACGCCGCGACCCAGGTAGAGGAAGTCGGCGTAGTGCTGGAACGAGTGGGCGAGCTGTTCGATCTCGCTGTCGTCGGCCAGCAGCTGCTCCATCTGCGCCGGGATGTGGTACAGGTGTTTGACGATCTCCATGAACTCGTCATCGGCGATCTTGCCCCGGGCGTGGCCCAGGCGCAGGGCCAGCAGGGTGATCGCGACCAGCTGGCTGGTGAACGCCTTGGTCGAGGCGACGCCGATCTCCGGCCCGGCGTGGGTGTAGATCGTGCCGGTGGCCTCGCGGGTCAGCATCGAGCCCTGGACGTTGCAGATCCCCAGGGTGTTGGCGCCCCGGGCCTTGGCCTCGCGCAGCGCCGCCAGGGTATCGGCGGTCTCGCCGGACTGGCTGATGTAGACCGGCAGGGTCTTGGCGTCGACCAGCGGCTGGCGGTAACGGAACTCCGAGGCGTAGTCCACCTCGACGGGCACTCCGGCCAGCCGTTCGATCAGGAACTTGCCGACGAGGCCGGCGTGCCAGGAGGTGCCGCAGGCGATGATCGCCATGCGTTCCACCTTGCACAGCTCCTCGTCGCTGAGGTTCATCTCTTCCAGGTAGATCGTCGGGGATTCCAGCGAGACGCGGCCGAGCAGGGTGTCGCGCACCGCCCGGGGCTGCTCGTGGATCTCCTTGAGCATGAAGTGCTTGTAGCCGCCCTTCTCGGCCATGATCGGGTCCCAGGGGATCCGCTCGGACTTCTTCTCGATGGTGTTGCCCTCGAGATCGACGAAGCGCGGCCCCTCGGGGGTCACCACCACCACCTCGTGGTCTTCCATGAAGACCATGTCCTTGGTGTGCATCAGGATCGCCGGGATATCCGAGGCGACGAAGAATTCGTCCTGGCCCAGGCCGACGACCAGGGGCGGCCCCAGGCGGGCGGCCACGATGGTGTTGGGCGCGTCGGCGCTGATGCAGACCAGCGAGTAGATGCCCCGCAGCTGGGGCAGCACCGCCCGGAAGGCGGTGGGCAGGTCGCAACCCCGGTTGTTCATCTCCTGCTCGATGGCGTGGGCGATGATCTCGGTGTCGGTGTCGCTCTTGAACGCGTGGCCCTTGGCCTCGAGCTCCCGCTTCAGCTCGACGTAGTTCTCGATGATGCCGTTGTGCACCACCACGAGCTTGCCGCTACTGTCCCGGTGGGGGTGAGCGTTTTCCTCGGTGGGGCGGCCATGGGTCGCCCAGCGGGTGTGGCCCACGCCGTAGTGGCCGGTGACCGGGCTCTGGGCCAGGACCTTCTCCAGGTCGCGCAGCCGTCCGGCGGCCCGGCGGACCGAGATTTCACCGTTCTGCTCGACGACGGCGACCCCGGCGGAGTCATAGCCGCGGTATTCGAGGCGCCGCAGCCCCTCGACCAGCACGTCGACCGGATTCTTGGGTCCGATATATCCGACAATCCCGCACACGGCCCGTTCTCCCTATTTCGGGTGGTTCCCGGCCCCCGTCCACCCAAGCCGGGGGCCTGCCCTCCGAACCCCGGAGCCCATCCGGCTGGCGGAGGGCCTGCCCTCCGAAGCCCAAAGGGCGAAGGAGGGGACCACT
>CAZBZH010000464.1:0-4066 GCA_964496265.1 uncultured Acidobacteriota bacterium
AGGAGTAGTCATTGGCGCTCTCGAGGGCGAGCGTGCCGAGGAGGAGGGGTCCTTTGAAACGCGGCACCCGCATGGCGGGGAGCCGTGTACCCCTGGCGCGGAACCCTGTCGACCGCATGCTCTGGCTCGTCGGTGACGATGCCGCGGACGCGTCTGCCCTGAAGGTGCGCGTCATCGCGCGGCTGTTGCTGATCGGCGCCGCCGTCGAGAACACCGAAGCGTTGCGCGCCTGGGCGTCCCAACCGCAGTACGCCCTGCACGTCGCCCTCTGCGCGCTGTTCTGGATCGCCGCCGTCGCCGGTTGGTTCGAGCGCTACACCCGTTACGCCGCGGTCGCCGCTGCCGCCGGGATGGTGATCCATCACATCTCGGCCTTCCCGCTCAACGCCAACCACCACTACCTGCTGTTGCTCTGTCTGGCGCTGATCGCCTTCTTCGACCACCGCTCCGAGGAAGAGCGCAGCCTGTTGCTGGCCGGCCTCAAGTGGATCGCGCTGATCGGTCTGTTCTACGCCGGCATCCAGAAGGTGCTGTGGGGCTACTACTTCCGCGGGGAGTTCCTGGCCTACGCCATCGCCCAGAACGAACGCTTCTCCAGCTTCTTCTCCTGGTTGATTCCCGCCGACGAACTCGCACGGCTGCGGGCGCTCGAGATGGGTGAAGGCGCCGGCCCCTACCGGGTCGACTCGCCGCTGTTCGTCGCGATGTCCAACCTCTCCTATCTCGGCGAACTGATCCTGCCGCCGCTGCTGCTGTTCGCCCGGACGCGCACCTTCGCCGTCGCCGCGCTGCTGGTCTATGTGTTCGCCATCGAGGCGGGGGCGCGGGAGGTCTTCTTCGGTTTGATGATCGTCGGGCTGCTGCTGCTGTTCGCGCCGGCCAGCTGGCTGCGCCGCAGCTTTCCGGTGTTCCTCGCCGCCTACGTCTACGTGACCCTGCTCGCCCTCGAGTGGGTCCCTCGCTGGTATTTCACATGAGCCTCGGATTCAAGAAGCACGCGGTGATCGCGTTCCTGATCCTGTTCGCGGTCTGGCCGGCGACCCACCACGTGCTGGCCCAGCGCTACCAGTTCGATCCCTGGCGCTTCTTCGGCTGGGCGATGTACTCGACCCCCGATCCCAACGTCGAGATCTACGCCGCCGAGGTCTACGGCGAGAAGGCGAAGCCGATCGACCTGGCCAACTCCCCGGCGCTCCAGGAGACGAAGGAGTTCGCTCACCGCCGATCGATCCTGGGCAAGTGGGCGCCCCCCCACGATCTCGCCGAGTCGCTGATGCGGCACTATCCGGACTCCGAGGGGATGATGATCCAGATCCGCCGCCTGGTGCTCGACCGGGAGACGGCGACGATCAAACCCCAGGACACCGTGTTCCGCTTCGACCGGGGCACTCGGGAACCCCGCTTCGTGAAGGTTCACGAGTAGCCCGTCGGCTGACTGCGGCTCGCTCCCTTCGACTCGCTCCCTTCGACTCACTGCGTTCGCTCCCTTCGACTCACTGCGTTCGCTCAGGGCAGGCAGGGCAGGCAGGGCGGGTGGGGCTGGTCCTCTTTCTTGGATCGTGGATCGTTGGGGAGGCGTGTACACTCCGCCGCAAGGAGGGATGGTGGCATGCGTTTCCTGGTTGCGGTGTTGGTCTCTGTCTGCGTGATGTCCCCGGCGTCGGCCGCGGTGACCCTGGACGCGCCCACGAGCGTGGCCGCCGGCGCCCCGTTCGAGGTGCGCTTCAGCGGTAGCGAGAACGGGCGCGATTTCATCACCATCGTGGCGCCGGATCTGCCCGAGGGGAAGTACAGCGCCTACAAGTACGCCCGGGACAAGGGTGTGGTCCAGATGGTGGCCCCCGACGAGGCGGGCACCTACGAGCTGCGCTATCTGGCTGCCAACAGCCCCTATCCGACCCTGGCTCGTTCGCCCCTCGAGGTCACGCCGGTGACGGCGACGGTCAAGACCGCCGAGAGTTCCGCCGCCGGCTCGCCGCTGATCGTCGAGTGGACCGGCCCGGACCACCCTCGGGACTTCATCACCGTGGTCAAGGCGGGAACGCCCGAGAAGAAGTACGGGCCCTACAAGTACACCAAGCGGGGCAACCCGACGGAACTCAAGACCCCCGAGGAGCCGGGGGAGTACGAGGTGCGCTACCTCACCGGCCAGAAGTACTACACCCTGGCCAGCGCCGGTTTCACCGTGCAGGGCACCACGGCCGAGTTGACGGTGCCGGACACCGTCGGCGCCGGCGACGCCTTCGACGTCCACTGGAAGGGCCCCGATAACGAACGGGACTGGATCGCCCTGACCAACGTCGGCTCGGAGCCGGGCGAGTACCGGATGTACCGCTACACCAACCGGGGCAACCCGGTGCAGCTGCGGGCGCCCGATGAGCCGGGCACCTACGAGGTGCGCTACATGACCTCGGGCTACAACATGCTGGCCTCCACCGAGATCAAGGTCGGCGACATCAGCGCCTCGTTGAGCGGCCCCGAGGAGGTGGTCGGCGGCGAACCCTTCCAGGTCGGCTGGGAAGGGCCGGACCGGGCCCAGGACTACATCGAGATCATCAAGCAGGATGACCCGCAGGAGCGCTACACCGACTACGCCTACACCGACCGGGGCAATCCGGCCGAGCTCCTCGCGGCGCTGGTCCCCGGCGACTACGTGCTGCGCTACCGCACCGGCCAGTCAGGACGCGTCCTGGCCACCCGGGCGATCCGCATCACCCCGCCGAAGACCCAGCCCGGCGAACTGCTGGTCCAGGCCGCCGAGAGCTTCGACCGGATCCCCGACGACGGCGCGGTGGAGATCATCCTCGACGCCTCGGGCAGCATGCTAAAGAAGCAGGGGGGCAAGCGCCGGATCGAGATCGCCCGGGAGGTCCTGCTGGGCCTGACCGCGGAGACCCTCCCCGCCGGCACCCCCTTCGCCATGCGGGTCTTCGGCCACAAGGAGAAGGACTCCTGCCGCACCGACCTGGAGATCCCGCTCTCGCCCCTCGACGTGTCGGCGGCCCAGGGCAAGATCCGCGGCGTCCAGGCGATGAACCTGGCCAAGACGCCGATCGCTGACTCCCTGGCCCGGGTAGGAAGCGACCTGGCCGGGGTGACCGGCCCCAAGCTGATCGTGCTGATCACCGACGGCGAGGAGACCTGCGGCGGTGACCCCGCCGCGGCCATCGAGTCGCTCAAGGAAGCCGGCATCGACGTGCGGGTCAACATTGTCGGCTTCGCCATCGAGGATGACGCGCTGAAGAACGCCTTCCGCTACTGGGCGGAGCTGGGCGGCGGCGACTACCACGACGCCGACGGCGCCGAAGCGTTGGGTACCTCCCTGCGCCGCGCGCTCCAGACCCCCTTCGACGTGATCGACGCGGAGGGGAAGGTGGTGGCCCAGGGAATTGCCGGCGGCGCACGGATCGAACTGCTGCCGGGCAAGTACCGGGTGCGCACTCGCGACAAGGCCTCCCTGGAGTTCCCCGTCGAGATCGAGCCGGGGGAGCGCACGGTGCTGACGATGGAGTCGAAGTAAGGGCCCCTTGCCTTTGGCGCTCACCTGAGGCAGGATCTCGGGACGGCGGCCGATCCGGCGCCGAACTCCCGTCGATCCTCCGCCCAGGATCGCCCGAGGGAGCAAAGGAGGGGCTTCCCTTCCGGATCAGGCTTCGAGATCAGGCTAGTTCGACCCTTTTGCGGACGCGGGGTCTTCGTGGGCGGATGGAGATCTCTGCGCCGACGAAAGGATCGACATGACCAAGCAGCGAGATCTCAAGAAGCTGGTTCGCGAGCGGATGAAGCGCACCGGCGAACGCTACGCCACCGCCCGGGCCCACATCGTTCAGGCCCGCTCCCACGACGATCCCCAACCCACAGGCGTGCACCCCGGCTACGGTCCCTGCGGCGGACTGCAGACCGAGACCGGTGCCTTGACCCACGTGCTGCGCCACGCCGGCGTGCGGGACCGCGACGGGAAGCCGCTGGACGAGACCACGGTCTTCGGCCTCTGCGGCGGCATCGGTTTTCTCTACGGAGTGTTCGAGTACAAGGGGCATCCCCCGACGATGACGGTGGTGGCCCG
>CAZBZH010000465.1:0-4062 GCA_964496265.1 uncultured Acidobacteriota bacterium
CCCGGCCCTCGATGGTCAGGTCCTCGCTACCGGTCAGCTCCCCCTTGATGTGCACGGACTTGCCGATGTTGACCAGGGTCCCGCTCTCCCGGGGGGCCGCCGGCGTGCTCTGGTGAGACGCGGCCGGGGCGCTCGGGGTGGTCGCTGCCGTCGACGAACCACCCTCGTTCTTCTTGTTCATCCAGCTCATATAGGTATCTCCTCGTTAACCCACAGGTGAGATACGGAAAACGTAATCTCGCGGGGAGCCGGGTCAAGAAAACCGGCGAGAAAGCGGGAGATGGTCGGTCGGGAACGCAAAAAGTTCCAGGAATCCGGTCGGATTCGCCCGGTCCTGGAGATCTCAGCGGCTCCAGTCCAGGAGTGCGGGGCCGACGCCGACCGCGGCCTCGACCTCGGACCGGCCCGTATGGGCCCGCAACTCATAACCCCCGTCTTTTGGCCGGTAGATCAACGCTTCGCCGGTCCAGGGGTCTGTGGGAACGTCGGCCAAGTATCTGGGCACCAGGGCCTCGAGACGGTCGGGGAACTCACCGTCATTGGAAATCGCGAATAGCTCGATGGCGATGGCCGCCTGCGCCAATCCAAGCCGTAAGTCCTGGAGGTCCGAACGGAGCAGGATGCCATCCAGGCCGCGTCTAATCGCAACGATGATGGATGCGATCGACTGAGGCTTGCCCCACCCGCCGAAGTCGGCCTCTTCGGATTCGGGAGGCGTGCCCCGGGCGTGTCGCGGCGACGCCACGTGTTTCAGGAGAGAGACCGCTTCCTCGGTACTCCAGGCGATCAGCAGATCACGAAGCTCTCCCATTTGCTGTTCCGGGACTTCTTTGAAGTAGCGCTCGGTTCCGGCCATCTCTTCGAACTGGCGCTGTCTGAAGAAACCCCGACTCAGAATGTCCTGCTCTATCCAGCTATGGGAGCGGGCGGTTTCCAGGGTTTCTCCGATTTCGAACAGGTCGTGCTTCGGCCGAACTCCGGCGTTCCGGAACGCCGATCGCAAGAGCCAAAGCCCTCGGCGTTCCGCCTCCAAGCCGAAGATAGCCGCCGAGAAACTTGGTTCGTCGCGAAAGGATGCGGCGATTGCAAGAAGGCGAAGCACATCGCGGTAGGCCTCGGGATCCTGCTCCATCTCCACCGCTCGAACTCCGCGCGCCAGGAGCAGGCGCATGAGGAGCAGCGTTCCGCTAATGGGTGGCTCCGACTCCTCGAACGTGTGCTCGTAGCCGATTCGATGGTTGAACGCCGCGGATGGATGGAGTGAATCCAGTAGGTTCAACGTGGCGGCCTGATCCAGCAACCAACCGTCTATTTTCTCCCAGTTGCGCTCCTCGAAAACCGCCCAGAAATCCTCGGTCGTCAAGCGCTGTTCATCGAGCCTGTCGCAGGCCTCCCGGATCGCGAGAGCCGCGTTGAGGCGATCGGGAACCTCCGGGGGGACCAGTTGCCGGAAGTCGGAGATGCCGGCTACTTCCTGCAATGCCTCGACCGCGGCTGCCCGCTTTGTTCGGGCCAGGGTCGGATTTCCGGGATGGGTGGTGGATTCGTCCGGTTCGGCGAGGGGTGTAGGGCTCAGGGTGGCTGCGATCAGAAGTGCCGCCGCGCTCAGGGTGGATCTGACTCCGGTCATCATGGCTGCACACCTCGACTCGAGTTGGCCCACTCTCGACGATTCCAATGAACCCCGACGGCGCCGACCCGTTCGATGCTAAGCGCCGGATCATCGCTTTGAACGAGGATCGCGAAGCGCTCCCCGAACAGCATCATGAAGCGTGAGGCATCGGCGAGGATATCGAGAAGCGCATATGCGACTTCCGGATCCGCGGCCACGAACTTGTCGTATCCGCGGAGTGCCAAGACGACACCTGCGTCGACGGGGATCGGCAAATCGGTGAGACTGTCGCTCAGAGCGTTCAGGTTAGCTCCCTCGAATCCCGGGATCTGGAGGACATCCGCCAAACTGCAAAGGGCGTCGGCGGTGGTGCCCCAGGGGTGACATGAACAGGAGAGAACGCGATACCCGACTTGACGAAGTCGTTCGAGTTCTCGATCCAGGACCGTTACTTGCCAGTACATCGTGACCGGACCATTTTGAAACAACGGCCAATCGATGCGATCGATCTGGTCACGTTCGAAGGGCGCCATGCCCTACCCCCTCTTTAGAAACCCCACACCGTGCGGTAGTAGGCGTCCACCTTTCCCTCCAGCTCACTGATCGAAGTGGTAGCGCAGGCCCGCGCTACCGTAGACCTCCCCTTCCGTCCTCGGCGCGAAGTCCAGGGTCGGAGTCACCTCGAGGAATACCTCCCAACGTTTGCGGCGAGCGGGAATCAGGACGCTCACGCCGATCGGTACCTGTAGGCCAGCCCGGGTCTCGGATCCGAATACGAACCGTGCGCCGGGCGACCCGTACAGCGCGAAGGACTGCTCGTTGTCGATCGGGGTGAAGTAGTGCCGGAGTTGCCCCGTGATCTCAAACGCATCGTCGAACGGGCGAGCTATCCCCGCTCCGACCTCGGCGAAGATCACCGGCCCCATCACGATGGGGAGGACCGCCGAGAAGGTCGCTCCAGTGTGATCCCCGCCACGGACCCCGAGCCCGGCCTCACCGCCACGGGCCAGCGCAGGTGTGGCCAACAAAGCGGCCGATAGGACGGCCAGGGCAAATTGCCGCGTCAAGTAGATCCAACCTCCCCTGCTTGGCGACGAGTGCAGGCCCCTCACGTACGAGCCGCCCCATGGCCGAGCTCCATCGCCGCCAGCTCGTAGGGGCCCTCCTCGGGTTCCGCATGGTAGGCCCGCGGCTCCCAGCCCTTTTCGGTTCGACGGAAGCCATAGAACTGCATGAAACGCTGACGGCGTTGCTGTGGCGTGCCGGGTGTCCAGATCGTGTGGACTGCAGCCTGGTCGTGTCTTGCCGTCCGGCTGGGAATGGCGACGCGGAAAAGAAGCTTGCGTGAAGAGAAGCCAGACAGGCAGTCTCTTCGGGTGGGGATCGGCCCATCCCGGTAGGTCAGATGAACCGCCACGCTCCAGTCGAATTCGGGCAGGCCCAAGCGGCTTTGACCGGTGCCTCCGTACCCCGACGGCCAGGCGAAACCACCGTCCGCCGTCCAGCGCGTTTGATGCGGGCGGAGCCAGTGGGAGCAGCGCCCGACATGCAAGATCACATCGAGAGAACGGGGTGCCGCGACGAGCAACCGCTCGGCATCGGCCAGGACATGATTGCCGATGGCATCCCACGCTCGTGGATCATCGTCGGCGTCCAGGCGCGGCTTGATTGCGCGCGCGGCCGACGGCCAGAATCTGGAGGAAGTCACGGCTTTCCTACGCTCGACGAGGCGTCGGAATTTCAACGGTTGATCACCATGGAGAGTCTCCTGATTTGAGGCCTCATCTCGGCAGGGCCTGAACGCGCCGACGAGGGGGCGCACAGCACGCCTGTCGCGCGGCTTGTCGAACGGATCTGACACCGAGTATGGCACACCCTTTGCGTTTTCTGCAGTCTGCGCTGCCCAGAGTTCGGGAGGGATCTTGTCGACCGCGCGAAACCTAGAGCCCCTACACCTTGCGGTAGTAGGCGTCCACCTCGGTGAGTTCCAGGCGTCGGTCATCGAGCGCGGGGGGCCAGTTGTTGTCCTTGACCAGCAACTCGATCATCTTGCGATTGAACCCGTCGTGGTAGGCCTGGTGGATGCAGGACCCGTGCATCACCGTCGCAATGAACTCGATCGAGTCTCCAGCTTCGAGCCGACACGTTACCTTCAGGTCGGACGCGCGGAGCTCGGCAGGCCGGCAGGCTACGCCGTCGTACTCTGCCCGAAGCCGATCCAGCGGAGTCAGACAGTCCTCGTAGGACCGGGCCGAACAAGCCACCATTCGCGGCGCCAAAGGGCGCGGCTTGTCCTGCTCTAGGAGGCCAACCAGCTCGGTTCCCGCCGAGCCGACCCCCCAGAAGTGCCCGTAGCCGTTGCGATAGGCGACGCCTGCCCTGTGGCGCCCCATGATCTCGTTCAGCACCCAGTACCCCGGCATCTCTTGAACGGCAGACCATCGCCAATC
>CAZBZH010000466.1:0-4052 GCA_964496265.1 uncultured Acidobacteriota bacterium
GCTTCGACACCTCGATCTCGAGCTTCGACATCTCCGCCGACGGCAAGCGCATCGCCTTCATCGCCAAGGCCAAGGAAGACAAGGCCGAGAAGAAGATGAAGAAGAAGGGCTTCAAGGCCAAGGTGGTCGAGGAGCAGCTGCGCTTCTCCCGGGTCTGGGTTGCCGAGTTCGATGGCGGCCCGGTCGACGCCGATGACGCCAAGGATCTGGACCTGGGCATCTCGGCCTCCGCGCTTCGCTTCAGCCCGAACGGCAAACAGCTCGCCGTCGCCGGCGCGCCGACCCCGCTGATCGACGATCGCTACATGAAGACCAAGCTGCGGATCGTCAACCTCGAGGGACGCACGCTGGGCGAAGTCGACAACCCCGGAAAGCTGGGAGACTTCATCTGGTCCCCCGACGGCCAGGCACTGGCGCTGATCTCCGCCGCGGATCTCAACGATCCCAACGCCGGCCGGCTGATGGTCGCCGCGGCCACCGGCGGCCAGCCGCTGGATCTGTTCCGCGGCCTGCTCGCCGACATCGAGTTCATCGAGTGGAAGGATCGCTCGACCCTGGCCTTCGTCATCGACAAGGGCACCGAGTCCGCCTATGCCGAGGTGGGTAGCGACGGCGGCGACTACGAGATGCACCTGGACTACGGCGGTCCGATCTGGGCCGGCATGAGCCACGCTGCCGACGGCAAGCGCGCTGCTTTCGTCGCCAACACCGCCGAGCATCCCGGCGAACTCTACGTCTACGACGGCTCCAAGGCGACCCGCTGGACCGACCACAACCCGTGGCTGGCCGACATCGAACTGGCCCGGCAGGAATCGATCACCTGGAAGGCCCGGGACGGCAAGGAGATCGAGGGCGTCCTCAACTACCCGCTGAACTACAAGAAGGGTAAGCGCTACCCGATGATCCACGTGGTCCACGGCGGGCCGGAAAGCCACTACTCCAACGGCTGGAACACCAACTACTCGCGGCCGGGCCAGGTCGCGGCGGCCCAGGGCTACGTGGTGCTCCACGCCAACTACCGGGGCAGCACCGGCCGGGGCGTCGAGTTCTCCAAGGCCAGCCAGGCGGACTACGCCGGCGACATCACCGGTAAGAAGGGTGGCGAGTTCCTCGACCTGGTCGACGCCATCGACCACCTGGTCAACGAGGGCCTGGTCGACCGGAAGAAGGTCGGCATCACCGGCGCCTCCTACGGCGGCTTCGCCTCGGCCTGGGGCGCCACCGCCCACAGTGAGCACTACGCCGCGTCGGTCATGTTCGTCGGCATCAGCGATCAGATCTCCAAGTTCGGCACCACCGACATTCCCAACGAGATGTTCCTGGTCCACGCCCGCCGCTGGCCCTGGGACTACTGGGACTGGTTCATGGAGCGCAGCCCGATCAAGTACATCGAGCAGGCCAAGACGCCGATCCTGATCATGCACGGCGAGGACGACACCCGGGTGCACCCGAGCCAGTCGATGGAGCTCTACCGCTACCTCAAGACCGTGGGCAACGTGCCGGTGCGTCTGGTGCTCTACCCCGGGGAGGGTCACGGCAACCGCAAGGCCGCCGCGCGCTACGACTACAGCCTGCGGCTGATGCGCTGGATGAACCACTACCTGAAGGGCCCCGGCGGAGATCCGCCGGCCCACGAGTTGGAGTTGGACTCCGAGAAACTGGGCGTCAAGGAAGACTGACGCGAACCTGGCGCTGGGGCGACCGACGACACGGATCGAGCAGCGCCGCAGCACAACGCCGCAAACGAAACGGGCCCGGCACCTTTGAGGTACCGGGCCCTTTTGTTTCAGCGGTGCGCACCGGGCGGGAGGAGTCCTTTTCGTGGGGTGCGAACCCTGTAAGTCGGTTTAGAAGCGGACGCGGACACCGACGCGGCCGTTGCCGATGGCGACGCCGCCACGGGTGCGGTCGGCGTAGCGGCCGCGGCGATCCCAACGATCCCAGCGGTCACGACGGTCGAAGCCGGCGCGGTCGATCCGTTCGACCCGGTTGGCCACCCGATGCACCAGGCGATCGACGCGATCGAACTTGCGGTGCACCACCGGGCGATGCAGGGCGCCGACCCGACGCTGAGCCTGCTCGAAGGCGAAGCACAGGTCGTTCAGTTCACGCTCGACCCGATGGAAGCGGCGGATCCCGTTCCGTTCGACGACGCGGACGAAGTCGAGGGTCTCGGCTTCGAGCACGCGCAGGGATCGAATGGCCCGGCGCTTGGCCGGCGAACGTCCACGGGTGGACCACTCGGCGGCGTCGACCAGCTCACGGCTCGCGTCATGGAGCCGGTAGGCCAGTTCGGTCAGCCTGGGAGCATCTCCGCGTTGATGGTGACCTTGACCCGCCAGGGCGACGGGGGCAAGGACCACGGCGAACAACACAGCACTTCCGATGATCAATTTCTTCTTCATGGTCTCGCCTCCTTTCAGTTAGGCGCCCCTACCTATTGCACCGCCCGTGCCACCACGTGCAAAGCTATGAAAAATAAATACTTAGCGAAACAGCGCCCCTTTCAGCAGCCGCAAAACGTCCTCTAGAGAGGTCGCTTTTGATCCCTGCGTGAGGGCGCTTCAGGCCCCGGTGGGTGCTAGCCTGCGCGGCATTGGGGGTTAGGAGTGCTCGTGAAGATCGCGCTGATTCAACAACACGCCACCGAGGACAAGCAGCAGAACCTGGAGCGAGGTCTCGCCGCCGCGCGCAAGGCGGCGGCCGCAGGCGCCGGGCTGATCTGCTTCGCCGAACTCGCCTTCGAACCCTTCTACCCCCAGCAGGTCGCCGGCCCCGGCGCCCGGGATCTGGCGGAGCCGATTCCGGGCCCGGTCACCGAGGCGTTCCAGAGCCTGTCCCGGGAGCTCGGCGTGGTCAGCGTGCTGAATCTCTACGAGCGGGACGGCGACAAGGCCTACGACACCTCTCCGGTGATCGACGCCGACGGCAGCCTGCTGGGCCGCACCCGCATGGTGCACATCACCGAGTACGAGGGCTTCCACGAACAGGGCTACTACGATCCCGGCGACACCGGCGCCCCGGTGTTCGATACCGCCGTGGGCAAGGTCGGCATCGCGATCTGCTACGACCGCCACTTCCCCGAGTACATGCGCGCCCTGGCGCTCAACGGCGCGGAGCTGGTGATCATCCCGCAGGCGGGCTCGGTGGGCGAATGGCCCGCCGGCCTCTACGAGGCGGAACTCCAGGTCGCCGCGTTCCAGAACGGTTACTACGCGGCGCTGTGCAACCGGGTCGGCAAGGAGCCGGTGCTCGACTTCGCCGGCGAGTCCTTCGTCTGCGCGCCCGACGGCCGCATCGTGGCCCAGGCGCCTCAGGGTGAGGATCACGTGCTGCTGGCCGAGGTCGATCTCGCCACCGTCGCCCAGAGCCATGCCCGCACCCTGTTCCGCCAGCACCGCCGTCCGGAGCTCTACCCCGAGTGGGTCGAGAAGCGCTGAGCGCCGGCGCGGAGCGGCGCGAGGAACTCGAACGTTGAGTTGGTTGGCGATCATCGATCTGGCGGGGACCTTCGCCTTCGCGCTCAGCGGCGCGACCGTCGCGGTGCGCCGGGAGCTCGATCTGTTCGGCGTGCTCGTGTTGTCCTTCGCCGCGGCGACCGCCGGCGGCATCACCCGGGATGTGCTGATCGGCGCGATTCCGCCGACGGCGCTGATCGATAGCCGCTATCTGATCGTGGCCACCCTGGCCGGGGTGCTGACCTTCTACGGCTCGAGCCTGGTCGAGCGGCTGACCAACCCGGTGCAGCTGTTCGACGCGGCGGGGCTGAGTCTGTTCGCCGTCGCCGGCACGGCCAAGGCGCTGGCCTACGACCTCAATCCGACCACCGCGGTGCTGCTCGGCGTGCTCAGCGCCATCGGCGGCGGCATCGCCCGGGATGTGCTGGTCGCCGAGGTGCCCGCGGTGTTGCGCGCGGAGTTTTACGCCAGCGCGGCGATGGCGGGTGCGGCGGTCGTCGTCATCGGCGACGGGCTCGGCCTGCTGCGCACCCCGGCGATGATCGCCGGCGCGCTGATCTGCTTCGTGCTGCGCTTCATGGCGATCCGCTACAA
>CAZBZH010000467.1:0-4052 GCA_964496265.1 uncultured Acidobacteriota bacterium
GGATATCGACGGGGCAGGACAGAGCCTCCTGCAGGGAAGGAGCCGGAGAGGCAGCAGGTGCGGTGGCGCGCTTGCTGCCGAAGAACAACACGTAGGCGGCGGGCACCATCAGCAGCGCCATGATCATGGCGCCGAACACGCCGCCGACCATCACGATGGCGAGGCCGGGCCAGAAGTCGCCGCCGACGAAGATCAAGAGCGGCAGGAAGCCGCCGACGGTGGTCAACGTGGTCGAGACAATGTGCCGCGAGACACCGATCACCTCCTCGACCACCGCGTCCAGCTCTCCGGCCTTCCCCGCGGGGTTGGCCCGGATCGCCGCCAGCACCACGATGCTGTCGTTGAACGCGACGCCGATCAGGCCGAGGATGCCGAGGAAGGTGTTGAAGCTGATCGGAAAGTCGATGGTCCAGGTGGCCAGCAGGCCCAGCCCTGCGGAGAGCATCGCGACCACGCCCAGGAGCCCGGCCAGGCGCAGGCTGCGGAAGGTCAGGATCAGGATGCTGACCATCAACGTGGCCAGCACCGGGACGTAGATCAGCAGGTTGCCGGTGGCGCTGGAATCCGCTTCGGCGAAACCGCCCAGTTCGAGGCTGTAGCCGTCGGGCAGCACGAAGCCGTCGGCCTCCAGGTCATCGAGCACCTGCCGGGTGACGTCGATGGGAAGCGACCCCGCTGCGCTGAAGCCCTTGATCGTGTTGGTGCGGCGGCCGTTGTAGCGGCTGATGCCGCCCAGTTCGGGGCGCAGCTCCAGCGTGCCGATGCTGGGCAGCGGCACCCAGTCTCCGCCGCGCACCAGATTCGTCGACGCGATCCGCGCCAGCTCGGAGCGGGTGCCGTCGTCGAAGCGCACCCTGACGGGGACCTCCTCGAGCTGTTCGAGGATCGAGCCGCCGACGCCCCCCTCCAGGTTGACCTGCAGCTGGGTGGCGACCTGCTGCAGATTGAGGCCGGCCAACCGCAGCGAGTCCTCATCGGCGTCGAGCCAGAGTTTCGGCTCGTCCCGGGCGATGGTCGCCTGGGTGTGCAGTACGTCGGGATGCTGTTGCAGGCGCAGCCGGTAGGCCTCGCCCAGCTCACGCAGCCGGTCCAGGTCGGGGCCGAACAGCCGGTACTCGATATCCGCCTCGACCGGCGGACCCTGGCCGAAGGAGCGGGTCACCATCTGCGCCGCTGGAAAGCGCTCGTCGAGAATGCGCTGCAGTTCGGGCACCAGCGCGGCCGTGCGCTCGGCGCTGTCGGTCACCAGGATCGCCTGGGCGTAGCCGGCGACGTTGTCCTGGTTCATCAACTGGTTGTAGTAGACCGAGGGGAACGAGCCGCCGACCAGCCAGAAGACCCGTTCGACCCCGGCCTGTTCCCGTAGCACCCCCTCGATCCGCCGGGTCTCCGCGAGCGTGTGCTCGATCGAGGACTCCGACGGCATCCAGACCTTGAGCTCGAACATGTTGCGATCGACCGGCGGGAAGAACTCGTTGCCCAGGCTGCCCGCGATGATGAAGCCCGCCAGGGGCAACAACATCGCCAGCAGGATCGCGGCAAGCGGTGCCTGGAGGGCGCTGCGCAGCCCTTTGCGGTAGGCGGCGGTGAGCCGCGGCGTGCGCAGGCCGCGGCGCAGGAACCCGCCCCGGTCCGCCGGAGTGCGATCTCCGGTCAACCCGGCCAGTGCGGCGATGATGGTCATCGCGACGAGAAACGAGAAGGCCAGCGCCAGGATCACGCTGCGCCCGATATCGCCGACGAAGTCGCCGACCGAACCGGGCAGCAGCACGATCGGCGCGAAGGCCAGGATCGTGGTGACCGTCGAAGCGCCGAGGGGCAAGAACAGGTGCCCCACCGCTTCCCGTACGGCGTCGAGGCGCGAACGGCCGGCGCGCAGCAGTTTCGAGGTGTCGTCGACGGCGACGATGGCGTTATCGATCAAAAGACCCAGTGCGACGATGATGCCGTAGATCGAGATCTGGTGAATCGCGCCCCCCATGACCTGCATGGCGAACAGGGTCAACGACACCGTCAGCGGCAAGGCCAACCCGACGGTCAGCGCCGCCCGCCAGCCCATCATCAAGAACACGATGACCACCACGACCGCCGCGCCGGCCACCAGATTGGAGGCCAGCTCCCAGAGCCGCGCGCTGGTGTAGTCCTGCTGATCGAACACCACGTCGACCCCCACGCCTCCACCCAGCTCCGTCCGGAAACCCTCGACCCGGCTCATCGCCTCGGCGTGCCACCGGTCGATGCGCAGGCCGCTGTCCATTCGCGCGGCGACGAATACCGCCCGGGCGCCGTCGACCAGCCCGATCTCCCGCTGAGGTTGTTGCCAGCCGCGGGTGACCTCGGCGACGTCGCCGACCCGCAAAAGATCTCCGTCGCTTCCGCCGCGCAGCGGCACCTCGGCGACCCGGCGGATCGAATCCAGCTCCCCTTCGATCTCGAGCTGCAGGTCGGCGCTGCGGCCGCGCAGGGTTCCCGCGGGAAGCTTGGCGTCGGCGGCGGCGATGGCCCGGGAGACGGCGAAGGCGTCGAGACCCAGCGCGGCCAGTTCATCGGCGTCGACGGTGACGGCGATCTCCTCGTCGGGCGCGCCGTACAGCCGCACCAGTTCGGTGCCGTCGACGTTGCGCAACCGGTTGGCCAGTTCCTCGGCCAGCCGGCGCTGGAGCCCGGCCTCGGCGTCCCCGGGGCCGTCCCAGGTCAGTCCGACGATCAGGGTGAAGGCCGCGGGATCGCGCCGGTCGTCGACCTCGGGTTCCCGGGCTTCGGGCGGAAGCAGCGGGATCGCGTCGCGGATCTTGTCCCGAACCTTGGAGAAGGCCTGCTCGTTGTCGCCGTGTCCGATCGAATCCTGGAACTCGACGTTGATCAGCGAGATTCCGGCGCGGGAGAAGGACTGCAGCCGTTTGACCTCGGCCAGCTCTTCCAGCTTGTTCTCGATCTTCTCGGTGACCAGGGTCTCGACCCGCTCGGCGGAGGCGCCGGGAACCTGGGTGATCACCAGGGGATTGCGGTTGGCGATCCGGGGATCTTCCTGGCGGGGCAGCGACGTGAGCGCCGACGCCCCGGCGACCAGGATCACGCCGATCGAGAGGAACAGCAGGTACTTGTTGCGGAGGAACAGCGCCGACAGCCGCGCGCTCATGACGCCACCTCGACCCGCACCGGCAGACCCGGAGCCAATCGCTGCACGCCCTCGCCGACGACCAGGTCGCCCGCCTCGAGGGTGCCGCGCACGTAGACCCGGTCCTGTTCCTGATGCAGCAGGACCAGTTCCCGGCGGGCCAGTTCATGGGTCGCGCCGTGGTCGCCGGCGGCCGGAACCGCGACGAAGCAACTCCACAGTCCGCGGGAGCTCTCGGTCAGCGCCGACAGCGGTAGCCAGAAACCGCTCTCGCTCTCCATGCGGGTGAGCTCCAGCGCCGCCAGATCTCCGCGGCGTACCTGCTCCAGGGGTACGTTCAGGCTGAAGCGCACCTCGATGCTGCGGGTGCCCGCATCTCGCTGGGGCAGCACCGAACGCAGGACCCCCTCGACCGGACGTCCGTCGATCTCCAGGGTGTGGGTCTGGCCTGCCGCCAGACCGGCGATGGCCGCCGGCGCGATTCCGACCCGGGCTTCGGGGTTGCGCCGGTCGAGCAGGGTCAGGATCGGTTGCCCGCCGGGGACGACCTGTCCCTCGTCGACGAAGCGTTGGGAGACGAGGGCGTCGAAGGGCGCGCACAGCACCGCCTTGTCCAGATCGACGTCCAGGGCGGCCAGCGCCGCCTCCGCGCGACCCTCGGCGGCCCGCCGCGCCTGGTACTCGCGTTCCGCCTCGTCGAGGCGTTGCACCGAGACCGCGTTCTCGGCACGGGCGGCCCGGACCCGTTCCCGGGTGGAGTCGGCCAGGGCGGTGCCGGCCCGGGCCTCCTCGAGGATGGCCTGAAGCTCACGGCGGCGGGCGTCGAGCCGGCGGGTGTCGAGCCGGGCGACGATCTGGTTCCGGGTTACCCGTTCCCCTTCGTCGACGCGTACCTCGAGCACCATCCCGCCGAGTTCGAAGCCGACGGCGGATT
>CAZBZH010000468.1:0-4046 GCA_964496265.1 uncultured Acidobacteriota bacterium
CGTTGAGCGCCAGCAGTTGCTGCCCGTCGTCGAGTATCGCCTGAGCCATCGTCCGGGATTCGATCACCGCCGAGCCGCCGGCGACGGCGTGGAGCAGTTCCCCCGAGTCGGTCGGGGAGTGCCGCACCAGCACGCCGGCGTTGATCCCGGGGTCCGGGTCGAGGCCGATCACCGGCTGGCCGTGCAGGTACTTGGCCAGGTTGGCGACCAGGCCGTCCTGCCCGAGCACGATCACGATGTCATCGGGCTCGAACAGGAAGCGGTTCAGGTCGTGGCGCTCGACCCGGGCCCGCCGCCAGTCCCGGGGGATGGCGGCGGACACCCGTTGGCGGGCCTGCTCGAAGCGGGCGTTCTGCTCTTCGAGCAGGTCGAGAGACTGATCGCGGGTCTCCAGGAAGAACCGTGCCTGGTCCCGGGTGCCGTGCTGGTGCAGCAGTTGCCGGTAGGGCGTCGGTCGCGTGACCAGGATCGCTCGAGGTGCCTTGGTCATGAGGGCTAACCTCTGGCGTTGTCGCCGGGTTCGTCGTTCTCGAGATAGCGCGTACCCGCCTGCACCAGGGTCTGGAGCAGGGGAGCCATGGTCTCGGGGGAGAGGCTCAGATGGTCAATACGCTTGAGGTTGCCGGCCAGGTCGCGGGCGGCCAGGCCGAGCATGACCCTGGAGGGTAGATTCCGGTAGATCTCCATCCGGTCCTTCTCGGCGTCGACCCGGGCCTTCTCGATAGCCCGGATGCTCCCCGCCTTGGCGTCTGCGGTCAGTCGGTCACGGTCGGCGGCCGCCTCGGCAGTGATCTTCTGGGCCGCGCCCTCCTCTTGGGCTCGACGCTGCTCGTTTTGCCCCCGTTGTTCAATCAAGCTCTCTTCCCGCTGGGCCAGGGCGATCTGGTTGGCCAGTTCGTTCTCCTGGATCGCGCGTTCCTTCTCGACGGCCATGGCGCGGCGCTGGAACGTCGCCTCGTCGGCATCCTGTTGGATCGCCTCGCGAGTCGGCGTTTGAAGCGCTTTCTCCACTTCCGCCACCGGCGCCACGTCGGAGACCAGCACGCCGACGATCTGCAGGCCGAGCTCGTCGAGGATCGGGTTCTCCATCAGCCCCTGGTGTAGCCGGCGGCGGATCTCCTCGGTGCCGTTGGAGAGAATGCCCCGCACGTCGGTGTGGGCCATGTAGTCCCAGGCGAGCTGCTGGGCGGTCTTGGTCACCGTCTGGGTGATCTGTTCGATCGGTTCCCGCAGGTAGGTGCCGTGGGTCAGATCGATGGCGAAGTCGATACGCTCCGCCAGCCGCTCGGGGTTGACCACCCGGCAGGTCACCACACCCTGGGCGGTCACGTCCTGGAAGTCGCTGGAGCGGCCGTGGAACAGGAACGGCAGCTCTCGGTCATCGCAGGGGATCTCGGCGACGCTTGCGGATAGCGGGATGAACCAGAATGCCAGGCCGCGCCCGCTGCGCAGCAGCGTCCCGTTGCGGTAGTGCAGGATGTGGGAGCTCGGCTCGCTCCTCAGGTGGCGAACGACGGGGTATCTCTTGATGTCAGCCATGACGCACTCCTTCGGCCTAGACGGCCGACTTGTCGATGAAGCGGTAGAGTTCGGCTGGACGATGTCCGACTTCTTTCTCGTGTTTGTTGGTCGGGGCGAGTTGCCCCGAGGCGAGCATCCGGCGGCGGAACGAGTCCTTGTTGAGGGTCGTGCCGAGGATCGTCTCGTGGACGGTTTGCAGCGTTCGCAGCGTGAACTGCCGGGGCAGCAACTGGAACCCGATCGGGGCGTAGTTCAACTTCCCACGCAGGCGTTTGACCACCATGCTGAGGATGTCCTCGTGGTCGAAGGCCAAGGGGATCGACTCGCCCGAGTCGGCGATCGCGTCGATGGGCCCGCCATTCTCGCCGGGCCAGGGGACCGCGATGCCCGCGAGGCAGGTGTTGTCCCTGGCTTCGAAGGTGGCGCGGATCCGATCATGGTCGACCAGGGCGTAGTAGGCGACGGTGATGATCCGGGTGCGCGGGTCTCGCCCCGGCGCGCCGAAGGTGTAGAGCTGCTCGAGGAACACGCCGGGCAGCCCGGCCTTCTCCCGCAGGATGCGCTCGGCGGCGGCGTCGAGAGATTCATCGACATCGACGAATCCGCCGGGGAGCGCCCAGGTGCCCCGGGCCGGGGCTTCGGGGCGGCGGTGCAGCAGCACCCGCAGCATGCCGTCGGCGACGGTCACCAGCGCGACGTCCACCGTGACGAAGGGGTGGGGAAAGTCGGGCGGGGCTGTTACCGGGGTCGGCCGTTTGGGGGCTTTCTTTCTGGGGCTCATCTCGAGGCTCCTGCTTAGATGCTGTGAGTATATATGCGAGGTGCATCTAAGTCAAGTGAGGGAACCTCTCCGAGGCCTGGCTGCCCGGGCAAGGCGAAGAGGGGATGTTGGCGTGCCGGCGCTGAGCCTCGGCCGCTATCGAGCTGCCCGTAGAACGACGGTCTCCAGGCCCGGGTTTTCGAACACCGTCTGGAAATGAGCGAAGAAGTCCCCGTACGTGGCGTCTGAGCGGAACTCGAACGCCGTGATGCTCGGAAGGGGGGCCCTCCGGGGACTTCGCTGCATCGCATCCAGCATTGTCAGCTCGGAAACGTGTGGGCAGGCCGCGTCGGACTCCAGGCGTAGACTGGCGACGCCGATCAGCCCGTGAGAATAGCGAGGCGTCTCCGGTGGGCCGTCGAAAACGAGCAACGGTTCGTTTCGTCGGGGCGTCCCGCCTGCATGGGGAGTTGCACCCAGGGTTACCCGCTTGGCCCCCCGAGCACGCAGCTCGAGAAGCAGCGTACGAACCGCCACCATGGGGACCGAGACGTCCACCTTGAGGACCACCCAGTCGGTACCGCTCACCGCGCCCGCTGCTTCGGATAGCGCAACGGTGCGCAAGGTCGGGGCGGCCTCTGAGGGATAGATGCGGGCGATCTTCGAGCCGCGGGGGACCTCGATCACGAGTCCGGGCCGGAGATCCCCCGGCGCCGAGCCGGATAGCTTCAGGTGGAGGCCGGTAGGAGCAAGCAGCCGGGTCCAGGGCAGCACGCAGAGTCCGCAACGCCAGTCTTCGTCCGGATGGTGATGACGAAGTTCTCTCTGGGAAAGCTGGGTGCCGGCCGCGGAGTGGGTCGCCATGTAGGTGGTCACGGCTCGTTGCGCGGCCTCGGAGTCCTCCAGAAGCAGGGCACGGACCTCCTCGGAGGTATCGGGGAGTGCCAGGATCTCGTCCAAGTGGGCCGAGGGCACCTTGTTGAGCAACCCTGCGAGGGGGATGCCCAGGCCGAACAACAGCAAGGCGCCGATCACGCAGGCCAGGGCCCGGCGGGATCCGCGAAATGCCGAGAGTATCGACCACACTTGAAGGGCGGCCACGCCCGCGGCCAGGCCGGCTGCCAGGGCGAGGAGCAACACAGGCGGCGCAAAACCGGGAGGATAGGGTTCGCCCACGAACAGCCGTTGCATGGGAGGGGTCGCCGATGCCGCGGTCGGTGCCACCATGTTCGACATGACCATCAGCCTGTAGGTCTGGGCGTACGTCCAGAGCCCCAGGACCAATAGGCCCTGGGCCTGTATCCGTGCCAGGCTCCGGCCTGGCGTTCGGGCGAGTCCCGTCGGTGCGCTCAGCAGGTGGCCGAAGCCGTAGAGGCTCAGGCCGAAGGTCAACGCCGAGAAGAAGCTGGCGTACCAAAGCGCCGGTTGAGCCCGGAGGATGTGGCTCGCGGCGACCATGCCGTGCTCGAGATCGATCGGCTGCCCGAGAAAAAAGCTGCACTGCATGTAGAGCCAGAGAGTCAGGAGCGCGACCACGAGGATCGAGAGAGGTGCGAGGGCGCGGCTGAATCTCGGTCTCCCCATCGGGACCTCTCGTGGCGAAGGGCTGTTTCGGGCCAGTCTAACCCGTGCAACGAGAGGGGTGAGGGCGCGGTTCCGGAAATCGCCGTCGATGCCGGCGGCTGTTGGGCTCGATGGGCACTACAATGACCGCCCGCTGCCGGAGTGGCGGAATTGGTAGACGCAGGGGACTTAAAATCCCCTG